>JBBQKM010000063.1:0-10862 GCA_038326915.1 Sphingomonadales bacterium | reverse complement strand
CATCGACGGCAACCACGATCCGCCCCGGATGGGCGCGCGCCACTTCTCGCACAAGATCGGCATTTTCGAGCGCGGCTGTACCCATCACCGTGCGCCACACCCCAGCTTCGAGCCAGCGTTCGACATCGGCGCGGGTGCGGATGCCGCCGCCGACCTGAACCCGGCCCGCAAAGCCGGGGATCGCGCCCCCGACAAAGCCGGCAATGGCACGCGCCACGCCATCGGCATTGCGGCTGGCGCCGGCGAACGCGCCATCAAGATCGACGACATGCAGCGCCCGCGCCCCTGCATCGGCGAACAGCTTTGCCTGTGCGCCGGGATCATCGGCATAAACGGTAGCGCGGTCCATATCGCCTTCGGCGAGCCGCACACACTGGCCACCCTTCAGGTCGATGGCGGGAAAGATGATCATGCGGCAAGCCAGGCTTTCAGGAACGCCAGCCCATAGGCCTGGCTTTTTTCCGGGTGGAACTGCACGCCGGTGATGTTGCCGCGCGCGACGATCGCCGGAAACACGCCACCATGATCGCTGGTGGCACGCACATCGGCGGCGTCATCGGGATCGAAGCGATAGCTGTGGACGAAATAGGCATCGCCCTCCGCTGCACCGCTGTCATTGGCGGCGGTGACGCTGTTCCAGCCCATGTGCGGGATCTTGAGGTCGGGGTCCGACGGCACCAGCCGCGTCACCTTGCCGGGCAGCCAGCCCAACCCCTGGTGGACGCCATGTTCATGGCCTTCGGTCGCCAGCAACTGCATGCCGACGCAGATGCCGAGGAATGGCACCTGGCGGCGGCGCACGGCATCCGACAGCGCCGCCTCGATACCCGTCGCGCCGCGCAGCGCGTTGATGCACTGGGCAAAGGCGCCGACGCCGGGCAGCAGGATGCGATCGGCGCTGGCGATGCGGGCAGGGTCGCTGGTGACATCGACCGTGTCGGCCCCGGCAGCGGCGAGTGCCCGTGCCGCCGACCGAAGATTCCCCGCGCCGTAATCGACGACGGCGATCCGATCAGACATCGGTCAGGGGCGCGCCACCAAGGGTGCCCTTGGTAGAGGGCACCGCATCGGCCTTGCGCGGATCGATCGCCACTGCCGCCCGCAACGCGCGCGCGACGCCCTTGAAGCAGCTTTCGACGATATGATGGTTGTTGACGCCATACAGGGTTTCGATGTGCAGCGTGATGCCAGCTGAGCCAGCAAAGGCGGCGAACCATTCCTTGAACAATTCGGTGTCCATCTCCCCCAGCCGCGGCTGGCTGAAGGCGGTTTTCCAGACGAGATATGGCCGGCCCGAGATATCGAGCGCCACGCGCGTCAGCGTTTCGTCCATCGGGATCAGCGCATCGCCATAGCGGGTGATGCCGCGCCGATCGCCGAGCGCCCGCGCCACAGCCTCGCCGAGCGCGATACCGCTGTCTTCGGTGGTGTGATGGGCATCGATGTGGAGATCGCCCTTGGCGCTGAGCGTGATGTCGATCAGGCTGTGCCGCGACAGCTGTTCGAGCATGTGATCGAGAAAGCCGATGCCGGTCGCGACGCGATAGTCGCCAGTACCGTCGAGATTGACGGTCACTTCGATGGCCGTTTCCTTGGTGGAACGGCTGACGGATGCGATTCTGCTCATGCTGCGCTGCCGCTAGAGCATCGCGGCACGGCGGGCAAGCAGGCGGCGCGGCGTGTGCGGCATCTTGCCAAGGCCGCCCGCGCCTTTCACAAGGCTGGCCCATGAAGACTTTCAAGCTTGGAACCCGGGGTTCGCCCCTTGCCTTGGCGCAGGCGAACATGACCGCGGCTGCGCTGGCGGCGGCGCATGGCTGGGGCCCCGATGTTGCCGAAATCGTCGTCATCAGCACGACCGGTGACCGCGTGCAGGACCGGCCGCTCGCCGAAATCGGCGGCAAGGCGCTGTGGACCAAGGAGCTTGATGCCGCGTTGATCGACGGCCGCATCGATTGCGCCGTGCATTCGATGAAGGACGTCGAAACCCAGTTGCGCGACGGCATCGCGCTGGTCGCCATGCTGCCGCGCGCCGATGTGCGCGAGCGGCTGCTGGGCGCCGACAGCATCGACGCGCTGCCGCACGGCGCGCGCGTCGGCACGTCGAGCCCGCGGCGCGCGGCGCAGCTGTTGGGGCTGCGGCCCGACCTGCAGATCGAGATGCTGCGCGGCAATGTCGCGACGCGGATGGCCAAGGTCGACAGTGGCGCCATCGACGCGACCTTGCTGGCGGCGGCGGGGCTCGATCGGCTGGGCGTCGCGGTTGGCGCGACGGTGCCGATCGAGACAATTTTGCCGGCGAGTGCCCAGGGCGCTGTCGGCATCACCGCACGCGCCGGCGATGCGGCGAGCCAGGCGTTGCTGGCCGCCATCGACGATGCGGCAACCCATGCGGCGGTCGATCTGGAACGCGGCTTCCTCGCGGCGCTGGGCGGCACCTGCCACAGCCCGGTCGCGGCGCTGGCCATCGTCGCCGAGGGCCGGGTGACCTTTCGCGCCGAGATCATGACCGAGGACGGCACCGAGATCGAGGAAGGCGGTTTTGAAGCCGCTGCCGACGAGGCCGCCGAACTGGTTGCGGCACTGGCGGCCGACATGCTCGACGATGCCAGCCCGGCGTTGCGCGCCCTGTTCAATCCCTGACGGCGCGGCGCTGACCGCGATGCGGATCCTCGTCACCCGGCCGCAGCCCGGCGGCGAGGCAACGGCAGCGCGATTGCGTGCGTGCGGCCATGATGTCGTGCTGGCACCGCTGCTGGCAACCGAAGCGGTCGCGTGGGAACCGCCCGCGATGCTGCCGCATGCGGTGTTGTTGACCAGTGGCGCGGCGGTGCGATTCGCGGGCGATGTCGCGTCGCTGCAAGCGCTACCCTGTTTCACCGTCGGTCGCGCGACAGCGGCGGCAGCAACAGCGGCCGGTTGGTCCGATGTGCGCGCTGGCGCCGGCTGTGTACAGGCGGCGATCGACGTCATTGCAGCGGCCGGGGTGGAAACATTGCTGCACCTCGCCGGGGCGGATCGGACGGCAATGGTGGTACCGGCGCGGGTGCGGCTGACCACCTGCATCGTCTATCGTGCTGTCGTGCAGCCACTTGCCGATTTGCCAGCGGTGGACTGGGTGTTGCTCTACAGCCCGCGCACAGCGGCGCATTTTGCTTCCGAATGCGACCGGCTGGCGGCGGCGCGCGCATCGATCGCCATTGCCGCGATCAGCCCGGCGGCGCTCGCTGCGGCCGGCGCCGGCTGGGCCCGGGCGGTCGCAGCGACAAGCCCCGATGAAGACGCACTGCTGGCGGCCATCGGCGTCTCGTGCCAATAAGCGGGCCAAGAGGAACCCCATGGAATCGTCCTTCGATCGCGGCGAAGTCGACCGCGCCAGCCTTGATGCCACCGAGCGGCTGCGCGCCCGCCTGTCGGGCACACCGCGGCCAGCGCCGGCGTCGCGCCCGCGCAGCAGCCTGCCTTGGGTGGTGGCGGGCGCCCTGTTCGTGTTTTCCGCCGGATTGATCGCCAACCCCTGGTTCGAATCGACGGTGCGCTCGCGATTGCCCTTTGCCGAAGCGATCGTGCCCGCTGCCGAACCTGCCGACGTCAAGGCCTTGCAGGCGCGGCTGGCGCAGCTGGAGGCGCAAACGGGCAGTGCCGCCGCCGCCGCACCGGTCGAACGGCTGGCGCGCACCGAAGCCAAGATCGAAACCAGCACCGACCAGATCGCCCGAGATGCCGAACGCATCGACCGGCTGACCGCCGAGATGGCCAGCCTGTCGGCAACATTGGCGGCCGAGAAAGCCCGCAGCGATGTCGCGACTGCGCAAGCCGTCGCTGCTGCCGACCGCGCCCAGGGCATGCTGACGCTGGTGCTGGTGCGGCGCGCGATCGATGTCGGCCGGCCACTCGGGGCTCTCGATCCGGTGCTGCGGCGATCGTTCGAAGCGCGTTACCCGCAGGCCGTGCAACAGGTGATCGCGCTGGGTGCGGCACCGGTGACGCTCGCGTCGTTGCGGCGGAGTTTCAATGCGATGCGCGCGACGATCGGCGGCCGGCCCGCCGCTGATGCACGCTTGAACTGGTGGGATGCGTTGACGACGACGATCGCCGATGCGGTGTCGCGCCCGGCGGCCGATTCGCCGGTCGAACAGGCCGGTGCCATGCTCAACCGTGGTGATGTCGCAGGGGCCACGGCGCTGCTCCGCCGTCAGTCGCCGCGGCCCGCTGCGCTTGCCACCTGGCTCTCTGCCGCCGACCGCTGGCAGATCGGCAATGCGGCACTCGCCACGCTGGAAACCACGACGGCGCTGGTTGCGGCGGATCCGATCGCGGTTGCCGTGCCGCCACCGGCTGTCGCGCCCACCACGGCACCGCTGGCGCCGGCCGGTGGCGGCCGCATCAGTATCATCGTGCCGCAGCTGCCGCGGTTGTCGCAATTGCTTTGGCCGCAACTTGACTGGGCCTTTTAGCGGCGCCAGTCGCGGGACGGAAGGTTCCTGGCGGCTTGACGAGCGCTGCTAGCGCACGCCGAACAGCGCGCTGCCGACCCTTACCGCCGTCGCCCCGAGCAGCGCCGCGGTTTCATAATCGCCCGACATGCCCATGCTGAGGCCGGCGAGGCCGTTGTCGCGGGCGAGCTTGGCCAGCAGCGCAAAGAACGGTGTCGCCTCGATATCGGCCGGCGGAACGCACATCAGCCCGATGACCGGTAGCCCGGCAGCGCGCGCCTGGGCGAGCAGCGCCGGAATGTCGGCGATCGCGCAGCCACCCTTTTGTTCCTCGGCACCGATATTGACCTGCAGATAGCAATCGGGGTGCCGCCCCGCCGCCGCCATGGCCTTGCCCAGCGCCGCCACCAGCGATGGTCGGTCGACCGAATGGATGACATCGAACAGCGCGACCGCCTCCGCGGCCTTGTTCGATTGCAGCTGGCCGACGAGATGCAGGCGGATATCGGGATGCGCGGCGACCAGTACCGGCCATTTCGCCTCGGCCTCCTGGACGCGATTTTCGCCGAAGCTGCGCTGGCCGGCATCGATCAGTGGCTGGATCGCCGGCGCGTCCCAGGTCTTGCTGATCGCGATCAGTTCGATGGCGGCAGGGTCACGCCCGGCGGCCTGTGCCGCGCGGACGAGATTGCCGCGAACAGCCGCCAGCCGTTCGGCAGCCGATCCGGTTTCAATCATGATCAGAAGGCGATGTTGGTGCCGAGGTACACGGACTGGTCGGCACGATCCGGATCGAGCAGCGACGGCGCGATCGGCGCCAGCTTGTAGCGGACGCCGCCGGTGACCGACAGGCGCGGCCCGACCAGATAGGCGCCGCCCAGTTCGACCGAATAGCGGCGTTCCAGCGGTGCATACATCAGCAGCGAGCCCTGTTCGGCGGTGCCCATCAGGCTCGTCTTCCAGTTCTTGCCGCGATAGCTGAGGCCCAGGTCGACCGCATCGCGGCGCCCGCCCGACAGCAATGCCGTCGGTGACGGCTGCATGCTGCTGTAGCCGGTGTTGACCGCAAAACCCTTCCACGCCAGCGACACATCGACGTTATACGCTGTCGGCAGCGCCGCCATGGCCTCGGCCGGCGGCGCCGCGCGCGAATGGTCGGCGGCGGCGGCGACGACGCGGGTGGAAACGCCCAGCGACAGCGCCTTGCGGTTCTCGCTCTGACCCGACGGCGTGAAGCGGAAAGCGCGTTCGACAGTCTGCAGGCGCGCCGTGGCGGCATTGGCACCCGACGCGGTGAAGCTGAATCGCGATACATCGGTGACCGGCGGCTGGAACGGCGTCAGCGGTGTTTCAAAGCTGAAGCGCTGTTTTTCCGGCTTGGCGACGGTCTTGCCGGTCGTTTTGGCGGCGAGCGCCGGGCTGGCAATGGCGAGCGCCGCAATCAGGATCAATGCGCGCGAAAATCCGCCCGGCAACGCCCTGGTGGCGGCGGGTGCAGCGGCGGGCGTTTGTGCGCCCAGCGAATCGACTGCCCGAATCATGCCGTAGTTCCTATCAGCGGCTTGCCATCCCGCCCAGACCCCGATGTTGACTGAACGGCCAAGCACCAGAATAATTGCATGCAACTGTGGTCAGATATGCACAGTTCTGCACATTTCCAGCACCTTCTGCACAAAGTTTGTGAAGGCTTGGCGCAATTGCCTGCCCGCGCCTATAAGCCGTGCGACATGTTGGTTTGAAAAGGGTTGTCGATGCGTCGCGTCGGAATTGTGATGATCGGTCTGGCGCTGGTGACGCCGCTGGCGGCGTGCGGCAAAAAGGACAAGCCGCGCAATATCGAGGCACCGGCCCGGCTGACCACAATCGGCGTCAATGCCTATCTGTGGCGCGCCTCGCTCGACACCATCGGTTTCATGCCGCTGGCGCAGGTCGATTCGAACGGCGGGGTCATCATCACCGACTGGTATTCGACGGCGCAGAACCCCAACGAACGCGTCAAGGTGACCATCGCCATCCTCGACACCGAATTGCGCGCCGATGCCGTGAAGGTCACCGCCATCCGCCAGACGCTGGCCGGCAGCGGCTGGGTCGATGCCGCGGTGCGCGCCGGCACGGTGCAAAAGCTTGAGGAAACCATCCTCAGCCGGGCTCGCGACCTGCGCCGCGCCGTTTACGAAGGCTGATCCGGGCCACCATGGCGACGAAATTCGATCACAAGCGTGCCGAAGCGCGCTGGCAGGCGGCATGGGACAAGGCGCAGAGCTTTGCCGCCGATGACGCGTCGCCGAGGCCCAAGACCTATGTGCTCGAGATGTTTCCCTATCCGTCGGGGCGCATCCACACCGGTCATGTCCGCAATTACACGATGGGCGATGTGATTGCGCGGACGCGGCGCGCGCAGGGCTATGAAGTGCTCCACCCGATGGGCTGGGACGCATTCGGCATGCCCGCCGAAAATGCCGCAATGGAGCGCGGCGTGCACCCCGGCGGCTGGACGCGTGCCAACATCGCCATCATGCGCGACCAGCTGAAGCGGCTGGGCTTTGCGCTCGACTGGAGCCGCGAGCTGGCGACCTGCGAGCCCGATTATTATGGCCAGGAACAGGCGCTTTTCCTCGATCTGCTCGCCGCCGGCCTCGTCTATCGCAAGGAATCGGCGGTCAACTGGGATCCGGTCGACATGACCGTGCTCGCCAATGAACAGGTCATCGATGGCCGCGGCTGGCGATCGGGCGCCATCGTCGAGCGCCGCCGGCTGAGCCAGTGGTTCCTCAAGATCACCGATTTCGCCGAGGATCTGCTCGACGGGCTGGGAACGCTCGCCGACTGGCCCGAAAAAGTCCGGCTGATGCAGGAAAACTGGATCGGCAAGTCGCAGGGGCTGCGGTTCACGTTTGAGATTGCGCAAGACTCCCCCACCCCCGACTCCTCCCGCAAGCGGGAGGGGAGTGGTTTCGACGTGTTCACCACGCGTCCCGACACGCTGTTCGGCGCCAGCTTTGCCGCGCTTGCGCCCGACCATCCGATCAGCCTGGCGCTCGCCGAAGCCAGCCCGGGGCTTGCCGCCTTCATCGCCGAATGCCGCGCTGGCGGCACCGCGACCGCCGATATCGAGGGCCAGGAAAAAAAGGGCTATGACACAGGGCTGAGCGTCATCCACCCGCTCGACCCGGCGATCCGCCTGCCGGTGTTCGTCGCCAATTTCGTGCTGATGGACTATGGCACCGGCGCCATCTTCGGTTGCCCGGCGCATGACCAGCGCGACCTTGATTTCGCGCGCAAATACCAGTTGCCGGTCACCCGCGTCGTGGCGCCCGAAGGCGAGGCCGAAACGCCGATCGCCGACGAGGCCTATACCGGCCCCGGCGTGCTCGTGCATTCGCGCTTCCTCGACGGCATGGACGTCGAAGCCGGCAAGGCCGCCGTCATCACGCGCGCCGAGGCGGAAGGCTGGGGCACCGGCACCACCGTCTGGCGGCTGCGCGACTGGGGCGTGTCGCGCCAGCGCTATTGGGGCACGCCGATCCCGATCATCCATTGCGGTAGCTGCGGCGTCGTGCCGGTGCCCAAGGCGCAGCTGCCGGTCGTCCTGCCCGAAGACGTCAGCTTCGATATCCCCGGCAACCCGCTCGACCGCCATCCGACGTGGAGCCGTGTCGATTGCCCAAGCTGTGGCCAGCCGGCGCGGCGGGAGACCGATACGCTCGACACCTTTGTCGATTCGTCGTGGTATTTCGTCCGCTTCGCCAGTGCGCCCGGCGACCGGCCGTTCGACGCGGCCGTGGCCGAACAATGGCTGCCGGTCGGCCAGTATATCGGCGGCGTCGAACACGCGATCCTGCACCTGCTCTATGCGCGGTTCTGGACGCGGGCGCTCAATCACATCGGCCGGCTCAACGTCACCGAACCCTTTGCCGGGCTGTTCACCCAGGGCATGGTGACCCATGAAACCTATTCGCGGCCGCAGGGCGAGGGCCATGCACCGCTGTATTTCAGCCCGGCCGAGGTCGATCGCACCGGCACCGGCGCGACGCTGAAGGCCGATGGCGCGGCGGTCGAGGTCGGCCGCGTCATCAAGATGTCGAAATCGAAGAAGAATGTCATCGATCCCGACGCCTATCTCGAAACCTATGGCGCCGATGCCGTCCGCTGGTTCGTGCTGTCCGATTCGCCGCCCGAGCGCGATCTGGCCTGGTCCGACGCCGGCATCGATGGCGCCTGGCGCTTCGTCCAGCGTGTCTGGCGGCTCGCCGAAGACAGCGCCGAGGCTGCCACCGGCGTGCTCGACACCGATGCGAAGCTGGCGCGGGCGCTCCACAAGACGATCGCCGCGATCACCGCCGACATCGACAAGCTGCAGTTCAACAAGGCCATCGCCCGCCTGTACGAACTGGTCAGCACGATCGAGCGCGCCCCCGGCTCGCCAACGCGGATCGAAGCCGTGACGACGCTGTTGCGCCTGTGCGCGCCGATGGTACCGCATCTGGCGGAGGAGGCCTGGGTGCTGTTCGGCCAGCCCGGCATGATCGTCGATGCGCCCTGGCCGGTCGCCGATCCGGCGCTGCTGGTCGACGACACCGTGACCATCGCCATCCAGATCAACGGCAAGTTGAAGGACAGTTTCGAGTTCGCGCGCGGTGCCGATCGTGCGATGGTCGAGGCCGAGGTGCTGGGCCGCGACAAGGTCATCCGGGCGTTGGAAGGCCGGGCGCCGAAAAAGGTGATTGTCGTGCCCGACCGGCTGGTGAATCTTGTCGCATAGTTCTGGCGTCTTTGGGCCGGCCCTGCTGGCGGTGGCGCTGCTGCTCGCCGGCTGCGGACTGTCGCCGGTCTATTCGGGCGGCAGTGCCAGTGCGCCGGCGGTGCTGGCGGCGCAGGTCGAAATCGCGCCGATTCCCGATCGCGCCGGCTTCCTCGTTCGCCAGGCGCTGATCGACCGCATCGGCCAGCCCAGCGAGGCGGTGCGCTATCGGCTGGAGATCGAGCTCGACGACCAGATCGTCGGCTTCGGTGTGCGCGGCGATAACTCGGTGGCGCGCGAGCGGCGCACGCTGCGCGCGCGCTATCGGCTGGTCGAAACCAGCACCAACGCCGTCGTCGTCGATGCCACCGCCGGCTCCGACGCCGGTATCGATCGTGTCAGTTCCAACTATGCCGTTGTCGCCGCCGAAACCACGGCGCTGGAACGGCTGTCGGTCGAAATCGCCCGCCAGATTGCCGCGCGCCTGGCGCTTTATGCCCGCACCGTGGCGCCGACCGCGGGCCTCGCCGCCGCCCGGTGAAGGCCGACGCCGCCCGCATCCAGGGCCTTGCCAAGCGCTGGACCGACGATATCCGGCTGGTGCTGCTCCACGGCCAGGACGAAGCCGCGTCGCGCGATTTTGCCGACCAGCTCGGCCGCCAGTTCGCCGATGCCGCCAATCCAATGGCGGTCGAGGTGATGGCCGGCGCGGCGCTGGCCAGCGATCCGCAGGCGCTGGTCGCCGCCGCCGGGGCGATGTCGATGTTCGGCGACCGCACGCTCGTCCGCGTCGACGGGCTGACCGAAGACGGGCTGGCGGCAGTTGCGGCGCTGATCGACGGCCCGCCCGGCAATCCGGTGGTTGCCGTCGCCGGCGCATTGAAAAAGGGTTCGAAGCTGGTTGCCTGGGGCGATCGTACCCCGGGGGTGGCTTCGGTCGTCAGCTATGAACCGGGGCTCAAGGATGCGCTGAAGTTGGCAACCGATATCGGCGCCGAACACGGCCTGCGCCCGAGCCGCGACGCTGCGGTTGCGCTGTTCGAAGCCGCCGCCGGCGACCGCATGGTCATGCGCCGCGAGATCGAAAAGCTTAGCCTCTATCTCGACAGCGCACCCGACCAGCCAAAAGCCGCCGAAGTCGCCGACGTCGCCGCCATCGGGGTCGGCGCGGGCGACGCTGACCAATATGCGCTGGTCGCGGCCGTTACGGGCGGCCGGCCGGCGCAGGCGGTCGACCTGCTCGGGCGGTCGTCAGGTGCCGGCATCGTCGTGCTGCGGGCGCTCGAGCGCCGGCTGACGATGCTGCTGGGGCTGCGCGGGCTGGTCGATGGCGGGCTGAGCGCGCAAAGCGCCGTTGATGGTGCCCGCCCGCCGATTTTCTGGAAGGAAAAGGATGCCGTGGTTGCCGAACTGCGGCTGTGGTCGACCCCGGCGCTGGTGCGCGGGCTGGCCGATATCCTGGCCGCCGAACGCGCCATCAAGACGTCGGGGAGCCTTGGTGAAACGTTGGCGGATGCCGCCATCCTGACGCTGTCGCGCCGCGCTGCTGCCGGGCGCCGGGCAAGCTGAAGCGCCTCCGGCGGCTGGGGCCGTGGGGCCCACACCCCCAAAGGCGCCAACGGACCCCTCAAAAATGGGTCTTGGGCCCCACGCCCCCCCCGCCCGCGGGCCGGTATGCCGCCATA
>JBBQKM010000062.1:0-11063 GCA_038326915.1 Sphingomonadales bacterium | reverse complement strand
TTGGGATCGAGCGCCGCCTTGATCGCCCGCAGCAGCGCAACGCTCGCCGCATCGCGGCCGTCGAGATAGGGATAAAGCTTGCCTACCTGGAAATGCACGCCGCCGTGGTTGTGCATCAGCGCGATGACCTCGGTCCGCATCCGCTCCACCTCGCGCCGCGCTTCGCTGCTCACCGGATAGGCCGGCAGCCCGGCGAGATGGCCCGCCGGCGCCATGCGATCGTGATAGATCGTCCGCGCATCGGGCCAGTAGAAGGTCGGTTCATACAGGAAGCCGCTGTTGACGGTCATGAACATGCCGCCGGTGACGATCCTGTGCGCATCGAGCACGGCGCGATTCGCCGCCCAATAGGCCTGCAGCGCGCGGTGGAATGTCGGCACCCGGTCGTGCGGCAGCAGCGTGTGCATCGGCACCCAGCGCTCGCCTTTCGGCCCCAGCACATTGGTCAGCGGCGCAAACGGCATGCCGCGCACCACCGTCGGCACGGTGTTGGCAATTTCCTCGCCATGCGCCGCCGCAATGCGTTTCAACTCGGCAATCTTGGCACGCGCGGCGGCGGCATCGACAGCCTCGACGCTCCAGTGGACGACATAGCTTGCCGCCTTCAGTTCGCGGTCGCCGGCGATCGCCATCTTCGCCAGGCTTTTCATGCCGCTCGCCATCGATGACGCCGATTTCATCACGCTGGCGGCGATTTCGGCCTTGGCAACCACCCCCGCCTGTCGCCCCAACTGCCCCTGTTGCAAGGTCGCATCGAGGCCGAAATTTTCATCGAGGATGTTTTCGAGTGCGACCAGCCGCATCGCAGTATGCATCGCGTCGAAATCGGCAAAGCTGAAACTCGCCGCCTCGAACGCTGCGTGGCGGCGGATCAGCCTGAGCGTGACCCGCGCCTTGACGCCCAGGGCGCCGCAATCGCCGGTGAACAGCCCGGCGAGATCGGGGCCGAAATGCCGGAAGAATGCCGTGCTGGCGCTGCCGCCGGCGCTGCCCGTCGCCAGCAGGTCGCCGGTGCCGGTGACGATCTCGAGATTGACGAGGCTTTCCGCCGAAACGCCGGTGCCATGGCTGACGCTGTGCTGCGACATCGACCCGGCGATGGTCGCCGCCAGCCCAGAAAACGGCCCCCAGAACGGCGTTCGCAGCCCGCGCGCCTGCAGCGCGTCGTAAAGCTCGGCCCAGGTGACGCCGGCCTCGACCGTCACCACGGCGTTTATCTCGTCGATGCTGATCGCCTTCAGCCGCAGCGTGTCGATGGTCACACCGCCCGGCCGGCTGTGGATATAGCCGTCGGTATAGCTGGCGCCGCCGCCACGCACCGTCAGCGGTGCTTCGGCCGCCGCACAGGCCGCGACGACCGCCTGCAATTCGGCAACGCTGCCCGGCCGCACCACCGCCACCGGGATCTCGCCGGCGCGATAGCAGTCGGTGCCGGCAAAGCGCCGGTCGTCGTCGCCGGTCAGCACATGCTCGGCACCAGCGGCCGCGACCAGCGCATCAAGCAGCGAGGGGTCATTGCGGAGCTTGGTTGCCATCGTCGGAGCCTTTCGCGAGCCCGCATGATGCCTGCGCCCGCCGCTGCTGCCAAGCGCCGCAGCCGATGTTCATCCGCCGGTCATTGGCAGGAAAGCAGCAGTCGCGCTAAGCCAACGCCAGTCTGTTGCCCGGGAGATTCCATGCGCCTGTCGATCGTTGCGGCCCTGCTGCTTGTCACCACCCTGTCCGGGCCGATTGCAGGCCCGGTGCTTGCCCAGCCCGCAGCGGCCGTTGCGGCCCCGGCGCCGGTCGCGGCGCTGGTCAAGGCGGTCGATATCCCGCACCAGGATTTCACCCTGCCCAACGGCCTGCGCGTCATCGTCCACACCGATCGCAAGGCACCGATCGTCGCGGTCAGCGTCTGGTATCACATCGGGTCGCGCGATGAACCCGCCGGCAAGACCGGCTTTGCCCATCTGTTCGAACATCTGATGTTCGGCGGCAGCGAGAACAACAAGGGGTCGTACATCAAGACGCTGGAAGGCATCGGCGCCACCCAGTTGAACGGCACGACCTGGTTCGATCGCACCAATTATTTCCAGAACGTGCCGACCCCGGCGCTGCCGCTGGCGCTGTTCTACGAATCGGATCGCATGGGCCATCTGCTCGGCGCGGTGACGCAGGAACAGCTCGATGTGCAGCGCGGCGTCGTCCAGAACGAGAAGCGTCAGGGCGACAATGATCCGCTCGGCCTGACCGAATATGCCAAGCTGAAGGCGCTCTTCCCTGAGGGCCACCCCTATCGCCATTCAACCATCGGCAGCATGGCCGATCTCGATGCCGCCAGCATGGAGGATGTCCGCAGCTGGTTCCGCGCCAATTACGGCCCCAACAATGCCGTGCTGGTGCTTGCCGGTGACATCGATGTGGCCACGGCAAAGGCGCTGGTCACGAAGTACTTCGGCGATATCAAGGCCGGCCCGGCAATCACCCGCTATCCGGCGCCGGTGCCGAAATGGACCGAGACGCGCCGCGAAACCATGTACGACCAGATCCCGACGCCGCAGCTGTCGCGGCTGTGGGTCGCGCCCGGCCGCACCGATGCCGCCACCCCGCTCGTCGATGTGGCGCTGACCGTGCTCGCCGGCGGCGGCAGCTCGCGACTGTACAACGACCTGGTGCGCGACAAGAAACTCGCCGTCGCGGTATCGGGCGGTGCCCAGGCGTTCGAAAAGAACAGCCAGGCCAGCATCGACATCACGGTCGCTCCGGGCGTCGATCCGGCCAGGGTCGAGGCGCGCGTCGACGAACTCGTCGCGCAATTCCTCAAGGATGGCCCGACCGCCGACGAGGTCAGCCGCGTCGCCACCCGCAACGTCGCCGGCACCATCCGCGGCCTCGAAGCCGTCGGCGGCTTTGGCGGCAAGGCAGTCGCGCTCGCCGAAGGCGCGGTCTATGCCGACGATCCCGATTTCTACAAGACCGAGCTGGCGCGCTACGCCGCTGCCACGCCGGCGACAGTCAAAGCCGCGGCGAATGCCTGGCTGGCACGCGGCGATTACCGGCTGACCGTGCTCCCCGGCAAGCGCCCGCCGGCCGAGGACGTCGCGCCGACCCGCGCCAAGCCGGTGCCGGCGCCGCCGGTCGCCATCGTGCAGCGCCCGCCCGCGCCCGCCGTCGGCGGCACCCCGGGCCTGACGGTGGCCGCGGTCGAGCGCGCCACCCTGTCGAACGGCATCAAGGTCGAACTCGCCCGCCGCGACACCATCCCGGTGGTGCGCGTGCTGCTGTCCCTCGATGCCGGCTACGCCGCCGATGATCGCCGCAAGCTCGGCATCCAGGGCCTTGCGCTCAACCTGCTAGACGAAGGCGCCGGCAGCCTCAGCGGCCCACAGATCGCCGAGGCGCGCGAACGACTGGGCGCCGGCATCGGTGCCAGCGCCGGGCCGGACCGCACCCGCCTGACGCTCGATGCGCTCAAGCCCAATCTCACCGCCAGTCTGTCGCTGTTCGCCGACATCGTCCAGCGCCCGCGCTTCGATGCCAGCGAACTCGAACGCGTACGCGGCCAGATCCTGACCGGCATCGCACAGGAAGAAGCCGATCCCGGCAACATCACTCGCCGCATCCTGCCGGTCGAGCTTTACGGCGCCGACCACCCCTATGGCGTGCCATCGACCGGCACCGGCACCGCCGCCGGCGTCAAGGCCGTCACCCGCGCCGACCTGCTGGCCTGGCACAAGGCGTGGATCCGCCCCGACAATGCCAGCATCTTCGTTGTCGGTGACATCAGCATGGCCGAACTCAAGCCGCAGCTCGAGGCCAGTTTCGGCAGCTGGGCCCCCGATGCCGCGACACCCCGGGGCAGCCGGAGCTTCCCAGCCGTGCCGCAGCCCAAGGGCGCGCGCATCATCCTCGTCGATCGGCCCGACAGCCCGCAAAGCTATATCCGCGGCGGCGTCGTGCTTCCGATCAAGGGCCGCGAAGACCCGATCGCGCTGCGTGCCGCCAATGATATCCTGGGGGGGCTGTTCAGCTCGCGGCTCAACATGGATATCCGCGAGGAAAAATCCTGGGCCTATGGCGTCGGCTCCGCGGTCGGCGATGCCGAGGATCGCGTTTCGGCACAGATCGTCGCGCCGGTGCAGGCCGATCGCACCGGCGATTCGATCGCCGCGATGATTGCCGATGTGAAGGCGCTGACCGGTGCCAAGCCGATCGACCTCGCCGAGCGCGACAGCACGATCGAAAACACCGTGCGCTCGCTGCCCGGTGATTTCGAAAGCGGCGCGGCGCTGCTCGGTGCCATCGAAAAGAACGCCGTCTATGGCCGTGGCGACGATTATTACGGCAAGCTGGTGCCGCGGCTGCAGGCTCTGACGCCAGCGCAGCTCAACGAAGCCGCAAAGCTGCTGTCGACCGACAATTTCACCTGGGTCATCGTCGGCGACCGCAAGGTCGTCGAGCCGCAGCTCGCCAAGCTGGGGTTGCCTGTGACGGTGCGCTGATGCCGCGCAATCAACCCGCCGGCGCCGGCGCCCCTGCTGTGGCGCCGGCGCCCATCGCCACGGCGCGGTAGAACACCACCAGCGTCAGGATGCTGAACCCCGCCGCCAGCACGAAAGGCGCGCCGGGCAGATAGACTGGCGCGCCGGGGCTGGAGAAATAGGCGAAACTGCCGGTCATGATCGGCGGGCCCATGATGGCGCTGAGGCTCTGGATGCTGCTGACGGCGCCCTGGAGTTCACCCTGTTCCGATGCCGCCACCCCTGCCGACATCATGCCCTGCAGCGACGGGAACACCAGCCCCTGCAACGCGGCGACGGCGATGCCGACATACATCATCCAGCCCTCGGCAGCGAAGGCATAGATCAGATAGCCGGCGATGCCCGAGAACGCACCGGCGATAACGATGTTGCGCGGGCCATAGCGCGGGATCAGCCGCCGTGACAGCAGCCCCTGGACCAGCGCGCCGGTAACGCCGACCGCCGCCAGGCTCCAGCCCACCTGCCCCGGCGTCCAGTGGAAGCGTTCGAGACCGAAATAGCTCCAGGTCGCGTAAAGCGACTGATAGCCCATCGTCCACAACAGCACCGTCAACGCCAGCATCAGCACACGCGGATGCGCCGATTTCAGCCGCATCAGCGCCCCCACCGGATTGGCACGGCGCCATTCGAAAGGCCGGCGGTTTTCGGGTTTCAGGCTCTCGGGCAGCACGAAATAGCCATAGGCGACATTGGCAAAGGCGAGTCCGGCCGCAAGCAGGAACGGCAACCGCGCGTCATATTGCGCGACGATGCCGCCCAGCGCCGGGCCGATGATGAAGCCAAAGCCGAACGCCATCCCGATGACCCCGAAATTGGGGGCGCGCTTTTCCGGCGGCGAGATATCGGCGATATAGGCATAGGCGGTCGGGAACGACGCCCCCGTCACGCCGGCGACAAGCCGCGCCGCGACCAGCCAGGCGATCGTCGGCGCGAACGCCATGGCGAGATAATCGATGCCGAACGCCGTGAGGCTGGCAAGCAGCACGGCACGCCGGCCGAACCGATCCGACAGGCCGCCGATGATCGGCCCGCAGATGAACTGGGTAACGGCATAAAGGAACATGATCAGCCCGGCGACCTCGGCTGCCCCGGCGAGGCTATAGCCGGTCAGCCGCACGATCAGCCCTGGGAACACCGGGATGACGATGCCAAAGCCGATGGCGTCGATCAGCACGGTGACGAACAGGAACGCCAGCGCACGATTCGTCGTCTTGTCGGTGGCGCCGGGGTCGGTGTCTGTCATGCGGCGACCCTAGCCGATGGCGTGGCTGTGGCGCCAGCGGCACCCCGTCACGCCCCTCACAGCCAGGTCACATGCCCCATCTTGCGGCCGGGCTTGACCTCGCTCTTGCCGTAAAGGTGCAGGTGCGCGCGGCGATCGGCGAGCAGCTTAACCCAGTCATGGACATCTTCGCCGAGCAGGTTCTTCATCAGGATATCCGGCGCGGTCAATTCCGTCGACCCCAGCGGCAGTCCGCAAACAGCGCGGATATGGTTTTCAAACTGCGAGGCGCGAGCGCCCTCGATCGTCCAGTGGCCGCTGTTGTGGACGCGCGGCGCCATTTCGTTGAAGCGCGGGCCGTCGGCACAGGCAAAGAATTCGAGCGTCAGCACGCCGACATGGCCCAGCGCCGCGGCGACCTGCATCGCAAGGCCGATGGCTGTATCCGCCTGTGCAGCGATTTCCACCGGCGCCGGCACACGCGACGTATCAAGAATGCCGGCGACATGGCTGTTGTGCGGCACCGGATAATGCACGATCTCGCCGTCGCGGCCGCGCGCCAGCACCACTGAAAATTCATGGGAAAAATCGACCCAGGCCTCGAGGATCGCCGGCTGGCCGCGCAGCGCCGCCCAGGCGGCATCGGCATCGGTTGCGGCATGAATGCGCGCCTGGCCCTTGCCATCATAGCCCATGCGGCGCGTTTTCAGCACGCACGGAAGCCCGAGTTCGGCGATCGCGGCATCGAGATCGGCGCGGCTGTCGACGGCGCGGTAAGCGGCCGGACGCCCACCGAGCGCCTCGACAAAGCGCTTTTCGGCGAGCCGGTCCTGCGCCACTTCAAGGCTGGCGGCGCCGGGATGGACGATGACGCTTTGCGCCAGATGGCGGATGGCGGCGGTGTCGATGTTCTCGAACTCGAACGTCACGACATCGACCGCGGCGGCAAAACGGTCGAGCGCGGCCAGGTCGTCATAGCCGGCGCGCGTCACCTCGGCAGCGACGTCGCCCGCCGGCAGTTCCGCCTCGGGCGCCAGCACATGGACGCGATAGCCCATGCTGGCCGCGGCCAGCGCGAGCATGCGGCCAAGCTGGCCGCCGCCAAGGATACCGATCGTCTTGCCGGGTTCGATCACGGCAGTAGCGGTTCCGGAGTTTCCGCGACCGCATCGCTCTGCGCCTGCCGCCATGCCGCCAACCGTGCGGCAAGGTCGGCATCGGTGGTGGCGAGCATGGCGGCGGCAAGCAGCCCGGCATTGATCGCCCCGGCCTTGCCGATCGCCAGCGTGCCGACGGGGATGCCGGCGGGCATCTGGACGATGGACAACAGGCTGTCCATGCCGCTCAGCGCCTTGGATTCGACCGGCACGCCAAGCACGGGCAGCGGCGTCATCGCAGCGGCCATGCCCGGCAGGTGCGCCGCACCCCCAGCACCGGCGATGATGACCTTCAGCCCGCGGCCGGCGGCCGCATGCGCATAGTCATACAGCCGCTGTGGCGTGCGATGCGCGCTGACCACCCGGGTTTCGTGCGGCACGCCGAGCGTGGCGAGGATTTCGGAGGCGTGGGCCATCGTCGTCCAATCGGACGTCGACCCCATGATGATCCCGACGATCGGATCGTGCAACGCGCTGGCTCCCCCCAAACAGGAAGCGCCGGACCTTAGGGGCGGCATCGGCATAGGGCAACTGCCACACAGAAATACCAGTTGCCGGCCCGAGCGCCGCAGGTGACGCTATCGCAATGATCGAGGCAACGACGGAAACCGCTACCGACGCGATCGCCATCGCACGGCTGATCGCCGCCTATGGCGATGCCGTCAGCCGCCGCGATGCCATGGCCTGGGCCGCGACCTGGGCGCCCGACGCGACCTGGTCGCTGATGGGCCATGAAGTTGCCGGCCGCGATGCCATCGTTACCCTGTGGCTGGGCGCCATGGCGCAGTTCGACGCCGTCAGCTTCATCACCGCGGCCGGTCCGGCGATCGTTACCGGCAACGCAGCAACGCTGCGCTGCCAGACGCAGGAGGTGCTGCGGACGACCGACGGCACCGTGCGGCGCGTTGCCGGCATCTACGACGACACGCTGGTCCGCGACGGCGCCGGCTGGTGGTTTGCGCGGCGCGTGTTCAACGTGCTGATCGAACATTGAAGGGACGCCGATGACCATCGTCATCTATGCTGTCGTCGACCTCGATCCGGCGCAGCGCGGTGCCGCCTTGACCGGAGCCCGACCGCATATCGAGGCCGCGCTCGCCCAGCCCGGGTGCGTCGCCTATGCCTGGACCAGCGATCCGCACGATCCGGCCCGGGTGCATGTGTTCGAGGAATGGTCCGACAGCGCGGCGCTTGCGGCGCATCTTGCCGGCCCGGCCTATCGCGGCATGCTGGGCCATATGCAGGGGCATGGCATCACCAGCGCCGTCAGCACCAAATATGCGGTATCAGCGCAGCAACCGGTCTATGATCCCACTGGCGTGCCGCGCGCCGATTTTTTCTGACGGCCACGAAAAAAGCGGGCCGCGGCGATCGCCGCGGCCCGTTGTTCAGCAGGCGGTGATCAGAAAGCGCCAGTGATCGAGAAGACGACCTTGCCGTTCGAAATCGGATCGCCACCAGGGATCTGGAACTTCGAAAAATTCGGCTGCAGGCGGAGGTAATCGAAGCTGGTGTCGCTGATGTCGGTATCGACATAGGCGACGCCGAGCGTCACCGGGCCGACGACGAAATCGGCACCGATCAGCCAATCCCAATAGGATCCGGTCGGCGCAACACTGGTGCCGTTGGGGCCAAGGCCGGGGTTGCCGTCCGAATAGCCGATGTGCGCCTTCAGCGTGACCGGCGTATCCTTGATGCCATAGGTCGCGTCGCCCCACAGGTAGAGGTTGTCTTCCTTGTCGCCGATCGCGCTGTTGATGTCATTCGACCAGTTGCCGAGCGCGGTTTGGTTCCAGGCATAGGCGACACCGGCAGTCAGGCCGACAGGGCCGAGCGTGCCGCTCAGCTTGGCATAGGGTTCGAAGAACGACGTCTTGCTGGCGCCGCCGGGATATTGGTAAAAGGTGATGCCGACATCGAGGCCGCCGCCGCCGACCGGCAGCTTGTAGCCGGCGACAAGGTCGAGTTCGAGGTTGGGGCCGCCGAAGGTGCCCCAGCCGGCAAGGTTCGACGCCCAGAAACCGCCGTAGAGGCCGGATTCATGGTTGAGGGTCAACCCGCCCTGGACGGCGAGGCCGTTGTTGGACTGCGAAACACCGCGGAAACGATAGTCGGACACCAGCGCGACCGAGCCGGTGACCTTCAGGGCCGGGGTCGGTTCATCGGCGGCAAGCGCAGGCGTGGAAATGGCAGCCGCGAGAATCGCAGCGCTGGCAAAGACATGACGCATGGAACATTTCCCTCTCTTTGGGGGTTGAATGTCCCTCTCCCACCCGCAGGCCGTACCTCTCGCATGACGCAAGCGCCGTGGGGGCATTGGTCCGTACAGTGCTAACAAGCCTAGAGGGGAGTCGCCGGGCTTGTATAGCTGCATTGCAGCATTTGTCCGATTGTTTGCCATAGTGTTGCGGAAATGACACGAGAATCGGCAAATCCGTTGCTGAAATTGCACGTTCTTTATCATTTTCGAACGCCCGGCGTCGCAGCCTCGTCGACACGGCCATAACCCTGCGTCGCCTCAGGGCGACAGGGCAGTGGCGGCAGGCGCGAACAACGCGGCCGTAATGCGCGTCACGAGACGATGGCTGGCAGCCGGGCTGCGCCGATGGCGTCCGCCAGCGTTCCCGCAATCGTGAACGGCTTGACGATGACCCCGTCCAGCCCCGCCGCGCGCCAGCGCCGGTGGTGGTCTGCGATGCCGTCCGCAGTCAGTGCAACGATCGCCACGCTGCGCGCTTCCCCCGGAAGCGACCGGATGCGCCGTGCCACCTGGAGGCCGGATTCTGCATCGTCGCCGAGCGGCCCGAGCTGGATATCGAGCAGTATGAGGTCGAGGCCGACCGTTGACGCCGCTGCAACCGCGGCATCGGCATCGGCGGCAATGGCGACATGGTGGCCGTGGCTGTGCAGCAGCGCCGCCGTCACCGACCTGGCGATCGGGTCATCGTCCACCAGCAGAACATTCAGCGCCGGCTCGCTGGCGGGCGCCGCGACGGCTTCCGGGGAGGTATCGGCCACCGCCAATGGCAGGTTCACGGTAAACACGCTGCCCGGTCCGGCGCGACACGCGATGGTGCCGCCCATCAGCTCGACCAGATTACGGCAGATATGGAGCCCCAGCCCCAGCCCCAGCCCGGCAGACTGCCCGCCCGGGCGCCGCGCCAGCACAAAAGCGTCGAACAGCCGCGGCATCAGCGCCGGATCAAGGCCCGGGCCGGTGTCGGCAACCTCGATCGCCAGCGGCAGCGCCGCTCCCGCTTGCCAGTGTGCCGACACGGTCACGCTGCCCGCCGGCGTATAGGCGACGGCATTGGCGACAAGGTTGCCGATCACCTGTTCGAACCGCGCCCGGTCGCCGGTCACCAGTTGCGGCAGTTCGGTGTCCCCGACCAGCGCCAACGCCAGTCCCTTCGCCTCGGCGGTGGCGCGGTGGATCGCGACAACATCCGACAGGCTGCACGACGGGCTGAACGGCGCCGGCTGCAGCGTGATGCGGCCAGCATCGGCGCGCGCCACATCGAGGATATCGGTGACCAGCGTCGTCAGCGTCGTGCCGGCGCGCAGGCCCATCCCGACGAGCTGCCGGTGCGGTGCCGCCAGCCCGGCGCGATCGAGCACCTGCAGCACGCCCATGATCCCGCCCAGCGGGTTGCGGACATCATGGCTGATCATCGTCAGCAGCCTGATACGATCGGCGGAGGCGGCATCGGCGGCGTCGCGGGCGATGCGTTCGGCGCGCGCAGTGCGACGCAGGTCGGCCAACGCGGCCGCCAGCAGCATCCCGGCGATGGCTTCGGCGAACAGATAGGAGTGCAGCAGCGCAAAGCTGTCGAACGCGCGGGCACGGGCGAACGGCCCCACCCCGGTCATCGTCACGCCGACGGCACCGATTGCCATCAGCAGCGTCATCGCCGCCGGTCCGGTGAGGCCGAAGCGGGTGCCGGCCCACAGACTGAGCAGCAGCGTGAACAGCTTGCACAATTCCACCGCCCAGATCGGATCGCGGATCAGCAACAACCCGGCGATGATGCCGAAACCGGCAAGCGCAAAGGCCAGCGCGTCGAACAGGTCACGCCAGGCGATGCGCACAGCGAACATCCGCCGCCACAGCAGCAATGGCGGCGCGACGATAACGACCCCCATCGCATCGCCCATCCACCA
>JBBQKM010000061.1:0-11085 GCA_038326915.1 Sphingomonadales bacterium | reverse complement strand
GGTGGCCAAGCTCAACATTGATGACAATCCCGACGCTCCCGCCAAATATGGCGTGCGCGGCATCCCGACCATGATCCTGTTCAAGAACGGCGCGCCGGTGGCGACCAAGGTCGGCGCCGCGCCGAAATCGCAGCTGAAGAGCTGGCTTGAGGGCGAACTCGCCTGAAGGCTGGCGCTGCGACCGCGCAGCGCCATCGATTCAGGCGGCCAGCACCATCTGCCCCAGCCGCGGGAAATGCACCGCGACGGTGCCGCAACGGTCCCCCTCGCGCAGCACGATGATCCCCGTCGGATCGAGCTGCGCCAGCCGCCCGGCGACCGGCGCATCACCCGAGCCATCGGTCTTGACCAGCACCGGCTGCCCGGCAACGAACGGCGCGTCGATGCGGCCACGGATGGGCTGCGTCTCGCCCGCTGCGGCTATGGCGATGGCGTCATCGGCGGACAATTCGCTGCGCTGGCCATGGCCGATCGCCTTTACCCGGTCGTACCAGGCTGCGAGCGCCGGCAGCGCGAAGATGTCGTCGGCGGCAGCCTTGGCAAAGGGGATGCCGCGGACGAACCAGATGTTGGCGTAGAATGCGAGATCGGCATGGCCGGGCGCGGCGCCGCCGACGAAGGCGCGGCCATCCGACAGCGTCGCGTCGAGCCAGTGCGCCGCGGTCAGCGCCTGGCTGGTCAGATGCGGCGTCGCCTTGCCAAGCTGTGCCATGTCGAGGCCGAAGCGCCCCTTGCGATCGTCGATGAAGCTTTGCGGCAGCGCGCCGGGCGGCATCGTGCCCATCGCGGCGCCGACATGCGCCATGAACTGCGGCCCGCCGGCCCAGCTGGCGATGACCTTGTGCAGCGTGCCGAGCGGCGCCGGATACAGGCTCGGTTCGGGCTGCAGCGCCTCCAGCGCCGGCAGGATCGCGGCGGTGTCGCAATAGATGTCGGCGCCGAGCTGCAGCACCGGCGTGCGGACATAGCCGCCGGTCAATTCGGCCTGGCCGGGCTTGGGCAGGATCTGCGGCACGATCACCGATTGCCACGCCATGCCCTTGAGCCCCAGGGCGGCACGCACCAGCTCGGCAAAGGGCGAGGTTTCATAATGATGGAGGATCGGGGTCATGGCGCAGGCTCCTGGCGGCAGGCAGCTGGTTTGCCACCCGGCGCGGACTTCGTCGCCTGTCCTAATCGCGGGTCAGCAGCGCCGTGAAAAAGCCGGTGACCAGCGCCTGGACGCCGAGCGCACACAGCAGCACCGAAGGCACCGCCAGCCGCATCGTCGTCTCGATATCGAGATTGCCGAAATCCTGGCCCGCCCAACCGCCGACCGCGGCCAGCGCGATGCCGATGCCGGCGGTGATCAGCAGCGCGCCGACGATGCAGCCGCGATCGATGGTGAACAGCCGCCGCGCCAGATCGGTCCAGCGGCTGGCCGGCCACAGCCCCTCGCGCACGCCGAACAGCCGCGCGACGACGGCAAAGCTCATCAACTGCGCGCCGATGATGACGCCGGACGCAGCGAACAGCAACGTGTGGACGCCCAGTGTCAGCCGGCCGAGGTGGACGCTGCCCGGCAGCAGCGCCACCAGCAGCGCGAGGCCGACGCCGACGAGCAGCGCACCGGGGTAGAAAAACAGCCAGCGCGGCGCAAAGGTCAACAGGAACGACAGATGCCGCCAGCCGTCGCGCCAGCTGCGCAAATGCGGCGGCCGGCTGCGGCCATCGGGGCGCAGCGTCGTCGGCACTTCGGTGGTCTTCAACCGCGCCAGCGTCGCCTTGACGACCATTTCGCTGGCAAATTCCATCCCCGGCGTCGTCAGCCCCAGCGCCAGCATGGCATCGCGTGAAAAGCCGCGCAGGCCGCAGTGGAAATCGCCGATATCGGAGCGATAGAACAGCCGGCCGGCAAAGCTGAGCACTGGATTGCCGAGATAGCGGTGCAGCGGCGGCATGGCGCCGGGGGCGATGCCGCCCTGGAAGCGGTTGCCCATGACAAGATCATAGCCGTCGCGCAATTTGTCGACGAAGGGCTGCAGCCCGAGGAAATCATAGCTGTCGTCGCTGTCGCCCATGATGACATAGCGGCCGTGCGCGGCGGCGATGCCGGCCTGCAGCGCGGCGCCATAGCCGCGGCGCGGCACGTCGACGACGCGGGCGCCATGGCGGCGGGCGATGTCCTGGCTGCCGTCTGTCGAGCCATTGTCGGCGATGATGATCTCGCCGCTGACGCCCGATGTTGCGAGGTAGCGGCTCGCCTTGTCGATGCAGATGGCGAGCGTTTCGGCCTCGTTGAGGCACGGCATCACGATGGTCAGTTCGATCGGGCTGCCGCCGGTGCGCGGAAGCAGTTCGTCGCGCAGCGCCGTTGCCATCAGCGCGCCCGTCTGCCGGATGTGATCGTCATGTTGTGTACCCCCCGGTGCCCCGCTCGTGACGTCTTTTGCAAGTCCCCAAGGGCCGGCAGCCTGTCTTGCGCGGCTGCTCAGAACGCCTTGTATACGATTGGCGGTGGCGCCGCGTCCAGCAGCAGCTTGTTGACGCCGATGAACAGCAGCAGCACGCCGCACACCGCCGCGCGCCAATCGAGCCGCCGCGCTACCGGCAACCGCGTTGCGGCACCATCGACGATCGCGGCGCGGGCGCGCGCCATCGCATCGAGGATGATCGTCGCGGCGGCGAGGATGACGAGCAGCGCCAGCGCGATTCCGCCGGGGCCTGCTGCCGTCGCCAACGCCGCCAGCCGCGCCCAATCGCCCCAGAACCACAACAGGCTGAAGGCGAAGAACGCAAAGGTCAGCCCGCGCGCCAGCGCCACATAAAGCGGCCGGGCGGCGAGCGCGCGATACGGCTTGCGCCCCAGCCGTTCGGCCATCTGCAACTGGAACAGCTTGTTGGCCGCGACGCCGCCGCCCTGCAGCACGCCGAAGAACAGGAATTCCGATGACTGGCCGTGCCAGGCGCCGACGAGGAAAAAGGTGACGAAGAAGCAGATCACCGTCAGCCACGACGCCAGCCCCGGCGCCGGAAACCGCCGCAGCAGCGCCATCAGCAGCGGGCTGTAGACATAGGTGCGCAGCCAGGTCGAAAGGGTGATGTGCCAGCGGTTCCAGAAATCGATGAAGCTGGTGGCGCTGAACGGCCGGTCGAAATTTTCCGGCAGCCGCAGCCCCGCCAGCCGCGCCGCGCCGATGACGACATCGGTGTAGCCGGAGAAATTGGCGTAAAGGTAGAGCGGGTAGATCGCGATCACCAGCACGGTGTCGGTCAGCGCGGCGCCGCCCGGCCCCGCCGCCAGCACCCGCGCGATGGCGCCCTGGTGGACGCTGTCGAGCAGCGCCGACACCAGCAGCACCTTGAACAGCCCGATGATGATGCGCTCGCCGCCCCAGGCGATGGCGGGCAGGTCGGGGCGGCCGGCGTCGCCCTTGCGCCAGTCGGGGTACATCTGGATCGGCCCGGCGACGATGCACGGAAAATTGAGCGTGTAGTTGACATAGTCGACCGGCCCGAGCCGATCGGTCAGCACGCCCTGGCCGGCATCGATGACGAGGTGGAGGACGCGGAAGAACACATAGCTGAGCCCGATCGTCACATAGGGGCCGGGCAGCCACAGCCCCTGCGGCACGAAATCATAGCGTTTCAGCCAGAAGAACAGCAGCAGCACGGTGACGACGAACACCGCCGTCAGTTGCCGCCGCCCGGCCTGGAGCAGCCGCACCGCGACAAAGCCGAACCCCAGGAACCCGGCAAAGGGCAGGGCGGCGAGCGGGCTGGCGGCAAAGCTCGCCATGAAGCCCAGATTGGCGACGAGCATCGTCGCCGAGCGCCAGTGCCGGTTTGCCGAGACATTGACCAGCAGCGCGACCAGCACCGCAAAGCCGACAAACAGGAACGACGGGACCGTCATCCGCCGCAGCCGGCAAAGGCCGGGACGTCGCGGCGCAGCATCGCGGTAACGCTGGCGGCGATCACGGCATGGCCATCGGCATCGGGGTGGCCATCGGCGACGTAATAATGGTCGCCGAGGTTGGCGACGCGCGCCATCGCCGGGGTGACATCGACGAATGTGCCCCCTTGCGCGGTGACGAGGGCATCGAGCCGCTTGCCGAGCAGCAGCGGATCGATGCCCTTTGCCGGGGCGGCGGCGGCGAGCGCCGACTGGCCATAGGTCGGCACCAGCACGACGAACCAGGGCACGCCCGCCGTCCGCGCCGCCGCCGCGACCCGCGCCAGCACGCCATCGGCCAGCCGCAGCCGCATCTCCCATGCGGCGGACTGCGGCGCACGGACGAAATCGGCATCGTCGCGGCGGCGCAGGAACAGCGGCACGAACCGCCCCGGATCGCGGTAGATCGCCGCCCGCATCACCGCCAACGCGCGGCTGTTGTTGATGAGGACCTGCTTCAGCCCCTTGATCCGGTCGATGACGCCCGGCCGGGCCACCGGCTGCGGCACCGGCAAATCGGGGGCGGCAAGGTCGCGGGTGTAAAAGCCGAGATCGGTCGGCGACAGCACGACGACGATCGCTTCGGCGCCCAGCGCTGCGGCGGTGCCGGCGCGATCGGCCATATGGTGCCACACCGGCTTGCCATCGGACGTGGTGCGCGGGATCGCGAGGTTCTGGAATTCGACCGGGCGGCGGCAGCTGCGGCTGAGGTCTGCCGTTGCCCGCGCTGCGAAGGTGTCGGCATAGGCGACGAAATGCCCGCGCGCGACCGAGGTGCCGAGCACGGCAACGCGCAAGCCCCCGGCGGGGCGGTTGCGGCATGATTCAGCCGTGCGCCAGCCGCATTCGTTGGTGGTGTCGGTGATCCACGGGCTTTCGGGCAGGCGCATCGGCGCGCTGGTGCAACCGGGCTTGAATTCGCCGCCATAGCCGCCGGGGATGGCACAGCTGTCGGCGACCGCCTCCGGCCAGCCGAGCCGCGCTGCGCCTTCCAGCGTGGCCGCTGCCAGCACCATGCCGGCAAGGCCCATAAGCGCGAGCCGCAGCGCAGTGTTCAAGTCGGCTCGCCGAAGCTGCGCGTCACCCGCATAGGTGGCATCTCGATCGGTGCATCGACACTGCGCGTCCACAGCGTCTCGCCATCGCTGTCCCCCGCCGGCGCAAAGCCCAGCCCGGCGTAATGGCCGGCGACCATCGCGTTCTTGGCTGACGGGATGTAGCGACCGCGCAATTCCGTGATCCCGGCGGCACGCGCATGGTGGCAGATTTCGGCGAGCACGGCGCGTTCGACACCGCGGCCGAGGACCCGGCAGCTCATCAGCCAGGAGTCGATCTCCCAGGTCGCAACGCCGGTATCGCGGCAGATGATCACCGAGATCATGCCATTGTCGCCGAAACTGTCGGTCAGCCGCACCTGGCAGGTGAACACCGCCGGATCGTTGGCCATCGCTTCGACCTGCGCATCGGTATAGCGGCGGGTGGTCAGGTTGAACTGGTTGGATTTGTTGATCAACTGCGCGATGCGGGCGCGGCCGATGGCATCGAATGGCGCAAAGCCGATGGCCATGTCGAGCGATGCCAGATACGCCGCCATGTCGGTGACCTGGGTCCGCAGCGCAGCGCGGCGGGCGTTCATCGCGTACATTTCGGCGCGGGCGGTATCTTCGGGCGAAAATGCCGCCATCTCGAAATAGCCGGCGGCGGCCAGCGTGCGGGCATAAAGCGCCGGATCGGCGGGCAGTTCGGGCACCGCGACATCGGGCAGGGTGCGCCGCACCAGCGCGCGTTCGGCGGGATTGTCGTCGAGGAAGACAAAGCTTTCGAGGCCCAGCGCCAGTTCGGCGGCGATGGTGGTGATGTTGGTGCCCTTGTCGCTCCAGTTTGCCTGGAACAGCGCGAAATCGTCGAGCCGCAGCGCCATGTCGGGGTGATCGGTGAACGGCGTGCGCGCCACCGCATCGGTGTTCTTTGACGATACGGCGAGGACGACGCCGCGCTTGCGCAAGCCCAGCGCCAGCCGCTGCACCTCGAGAAACGCCTCCCCCGTGGCATCGCCTTCGCCGATGGCGATGCCGTCGACGCCATCGTCGCCGATGACCCCGCCCCACAGCGTATTGTCGAGATCGAGCACCAGCGCCCGCCGGCTGCGGCCGCGCGACGCCGCAACCAGCCGCGCGACATGATCGGCCCAGATCGGCACCATTTGCGTCGGGAACTGCAGCTTGGCGATGTTCCACAACGTCGGGTCGTGCCAGCGCGCCAGCCCGATGGTTTCGGCCAGCGCCGCCACATCGAGCAGCAGCAGCGCGCCGTCGCGGGCGCGGTCCGCCAGCCCCAGGTTGATGCGATCGATGACATTGCGCCGCGTGCCGGCAAGAACGCGATCGAGGCTGCCGGCGAGGCTTTCGACCGGCGCCGCGATGGTCGCGACGATTACGGTGGCGCCGGCGGCGGCAAAGCCTGTGCGCAACCGGTCGAAATAGGCCAGCGCGTCGGCGACCTGGCCATCGGCAGCGGCGGCATCGCCCGGCACCGGCGGGCCGATCGGCAGGCCGTGGTGATCGACGGCGACCAGCACGGCATCGGGGCGCGCGGCGTTGATGCGGCCGGCCGGGTTCAGCGCCTCGGGCATCGCCTGGTCATAGTCGGCGGCGATCACCTGCAGTGCAAAGCCGTGGCGCGCAAAGGTCGCGACCAGCGGCGGTGCCAGCAGATCGAGCGTGCCGTTGCCGACAAGGCCGAGCCGGAACGGCAGCAGCGGCGCTGCGTCGGCGCCGCCCGCCAGCCGCGCCGCGATCGCCTTGCCGAGCCGCGCCAGCGTCGCTTCGCCAAGGCCATGGCCGGCGATGGCGCGGGCGCTGCGCGCCCAATCGGGGTCGCCTGCCAGCGCCTTGATCTGGTCGCGGATGGTGTCGGGGGCCGGCGGCAGCCAGGCGAGATCGACGTGCAGGTCGGCCATGATGGCGGGGTCAGCCCCGGCTGTCGATCAGCGCGACCAGGTCGCCGACACTGTCGAGCCGCGCGACTTCGGCGGCGGCGAGGCGCAGGCCGAATTCCCCTTCCACCGCCAGCATGAAGCGGACATTGGCGAGGCTGTCCCAGCCGGGCACGTCACGCGCGCTGGTTTCGGGCGTCAGCGTCACGTCATCGTCATCGAGAATGTCGCGCAACAGGTCGGTGAGGCGGGTGATCGTGGTCATGCAAAGCTTCCAGACAGGCCAAGGCAGGCCTGGCGGCCGGCCGGCGCGTTGCGGCGCACCATGGCCGAACTGCCCGCGGGCTGCAATTTGAATTGCATGGCAATTCGGTGAAATCGGCCATGGCTTGTCACACCAACGCCGGCTGGTTAAGCCCGCAGCGCACCGCTGGACGGGGCTGCACAAGGGGAGGCCCGGCCCATGGCGCGCGCGACTGCCGATCAGGCCCGCTGGCCCGAGGCGCTGCTGGCGCTCGCCGTCGCCGCCTGGCTGGTGCCGGTGCGCCACGCCGTGCTCGGCCATGATGTCGTCTGGCAATTGTGGCTCGGCCGCCAGATGGCGCATGGCGTCGGCCTCTACAGCCAGCTCGTCGAGGTCAATCCGCCGCTGTGGTTCTGGCTCGGCGAGGCGCTGACCCGCCTCGGCATGGGCTTGGGCGCGACCGGCCCCGCCATGCTCACCGGCTTTTTCGTCGCCGCGACCGCGCTGTCGGCGCTGTTGCTGGCGCTGGCGGTACGCGACGACCGCCCGGCAATCCGCGCCGGCATCTACGCCGGCTTCGTGCTGGTGGCGCTGGCGACGACGTTGCGCGAATTCGGCCAGCGCGAGCATTTCACCATGCTGACGACGATCCCCTGGGTGGCGCTGCTGGCGCGGCGGCGGGCCGGACGCGCGACGACGCTGCCGCTGGCGCTGGCCATCGGGCTGTTTGGCGCCGCGGGCTTTGCGCTGAAACATTATTTTGCGTTGATCCCCGTGCTGCTCGAACTGTGGCTGATCGCGGCCGGTGGCTGGCGGGCCTGGCGGCTGTGGCGGCCCGAACTGCTGGCGCTGGCCGGCGCGGCGCTGGCCTATGTCGCGGCGATCCTCGCCTTTGCGCCGGCGTTCGTGTCCGAAATGCTGCCGATGATCCGGCTGGCCTATGGCGATTTCAATTCGCCGTTCGGGCTGGTGATCCGCAATCTCGGCCTGCCGCGGCTGGGGCTGGCGCTGGTCGCGCTGGTGCTGATCGGGCGGCGGCCGTCGCCGTTTGCTGCCGCCAGCCTGGTTGCGGCCCTCGGTTTCGGCATCGCCTATCTGCTGCAGGCCAAGGGCTGGCATTATCACCTGATCCCGGTGTCGGGGTTCGTGCTGCTGGCGATTGTCGCCGATGGCGTGCGCGCGCTGGTCGACGATCGCCGCTGGCGCGCGCGCGCCGGGGCCGGGCTGGCGGCGCTGCTGGCGGTCTGGGCAAGTGTCACTGTGGTGCGCGAAGGCACTTACGACACGCCGGCGCGCGCCGCGACCGAGGCGGCGATGGCCGGGGTGCCGCCGCAAGCGAGCGTCATGATCATGTCGGCCTATGGCAGCGCGCCCTGGCCGATGGTCGCCGAACAGGGGCTGACCTGGCCGTCGCGTTATTTCAGCCTGTGGATGCTGCCGTCGATCGCCGCGGCGGGCAGCGATGAACGCGGCGCGAAATTGGCGGCGCTCGCCACCCGCATCCGCGCCGATACTGCGCACGACCTGTTGTGCAACCCGCCCGAACGGCTGCTGCTCGACAATGCGACGCTGAAGGGCTGGCGGCCGGGTTTCGACTATCTGGCGTTCTTCGGCGCCGATGCCGATTTCGCCGCGTTGCTGCGCCGCTATCGCCGGCTGCCTGACAGCGGCAAGCTGGCAGTCTATGGCCTGGCCGACCGCACCGGCCTGGTGCGCCCGGCGAACTGCCGGACGGTTTACTGAGGCCAGCTACTGATCGTCGTCGAGGTTGGTTTCGATGATGAAGCGCGGCCGGCGCTTGGTCTCGAGATAGATTTTACCGACATATTCGCCGATGATGCCGACGCAGAGCAATTGCACGCCGCAGATGAAATAGATCGGCACCACCGTCGACGCCCAGCCCGGCACCGTCGACCGCATGAAGATCGCGGTGAACAGCGCCCACAGCGCCAGCACGAACGACACGGTCGACACGACAAAACCGAGCAAGGTGATCAGCCGCAGCGGCCGCGTCGAAAACGAAGTGATGCCTTCGAACGCAAAGGCCAGCATCTTGCGCAGCGGATATTTCGATTCGCCGGCAAAGCGTTCAGCGCGGCGATAGGGCACGGTGGCGACGCTGAAGCCCAATTGCGGCACCAGCGCGCGCAGGAACAGATTGACCTCGCCATAGCCGGCCAGCGCCTGCAGCGCGCGTGCGCTCATCAGCCGGTAATCGGCGTGGTCGGCGACGATATCGACCCCCATGCCGTGCAGGAATTTGTAATAGCCCTGCGCCGTCGATCGCTTGAACCAGCTGTCGCTGGTGCGATCGTTGCGCACGCCGAGCACGATTTCGGCGCCGCCGCGATAGGCATCGACCATGGCGCCGATGACCTGCGGATCGTCCTGCATATCGGCATCGAGGCTGACAACGGCATCCTGCGGCGCGGTCGCCAGCCCCGCCATCAGCGCATTCTGGTGGCCGCGGTTGCGCGACAGCTTGATCCCCGAAAAGCGCGGATCGGCGCGCTGCAAATCCTCGATGATCGCCCAGGTGCGATCCCGCGAGCCATCATCGACGAAATAGACGCGCGCCGAGGCGATGCGGCCGCTCGCCAGCAGGTCGTCGAGCAAGGCCGTCAGCGCCCGCGCCGTTTCGGGCAGCACGGCTTCCTCGTTATAGCAGGGCAGGACGAGGCCGAGGCTCGGCGGCGCGCGCAAGGTCATGGAGTCGCCCGGGTTGGAAAGGCAAAGCGCCGCGCGCCGAGGAACGACAGCAGCGTATAGACCGGCACGCCGAGCGCCTGGGCCAGCCGCGCATCGACGCCCAGGCCCTCAGTTAGCGCTACGACGAGCGCGAACTGCGCGGCATAGGCGACGCCGACGACCGCCAGCCAGCGGATGAAGCTGGCGCGCCAGTCGCCATCATGCGCGAACGTCCAGCCGCGGTTGACGACGAACGATATGAGGATGCCGCCCGCATAGCCGATGGCGTTGGCGACACGGTAATCGGCGCCCAGCGCCATCGCGGCATAGATCAGCGCGAGGCCCACCGCGCTGTTGAGCACGCCGACGGCAAGGAAGCGCGCGAACCGCATCTATTTGCTCGCGACCAGCGAATATTGGCCGCCGAGCGGCAGCCAGGAAAGGCCTGGTTCGAGCCCGCGCAAGCCCGCCAGCGCGCGCGGGAAAAAGATATGATAGCGGATTTCGGGCGATTTCCAGCCGGCGGTCTTGGCGGCCTTGACGAGGTTAGTGGCACGGATCAGCCGGGCATTGATGTCGAACGGGCAGGTGTTGACGGCGCGCACGGTCAGCGGATTGTACGGGTTGTGCTCGAAAATCGCCAGCCGGCCGCCCGGCGCGGTGACGCGGTGCAGCTCGCCGAGCCAATGGACGTGCTCGGCATGATCGATGTGGTGGAAAACACAGGCCGAAAAGGCGAGATCGAAGCTGGCGTCGGCGGCGGGGACGCGATTGTCGGCGACTTCGGCGAATTCGGCGGTGTCGGGATAGCGCGCTTCGGCGAGTTCGAGGCTGCGCGGCGAGGCATCGGCGCAGGTCAGCGCCGCGGCCGGGAAATATTTGGCAAAGAACGGCATCGACGCGCCGATGCCCGAGCCGAAATCGACGATCCGCCGCGGCGCGACGCGCGCTGCATCGAGCAGCTTGCGCACCACGGCGATCTTGTACTCGGCGAAAAATTCCGGGTCTTCGCCGGTCACCGCGATGTTGCTGCGGTGCTGCGCCAGATATTCATCGGCGAACTGGTCGAATTCGGCCCGATCCATCGCTCAACTCCTGCCTGGTACGCTCGCGGCGCTACCAGTGATGCGCTGCAACATCAACTGCGCGATCAACTGCGATAATCGGCGTTGATACTGATATATCCGTGCGTCAGATCGCAGGTCCACACCCGCGCCCGGCCAGCGCCCAGCCCGATATCGACAGCAATGTCGATTTCGTCGCCGGCCAGATGCGCCGCAACGG
>JBBQKM010000060.1:0-11142 GCA_038326915.1 Sphingomonadales bacterium | reverse complement strand
CTCACCACCCTGCCCGGCCTGACGCCGGCCTGGCAGGACTGGGCCCGCCGGGCGCTGGCGCGGCAACAGCTTTAGGCAGCCTTGCGCGCAGCGCGGCTGCGGCGCAGCGCCTGCCATTCGGTGATGGCGATGACGATCAGGCCGAGCAGGAACGGGATGTAGGTGTAGATCAGCCTGAACATCACCAGCGCCGCCAGCACGCCAGCCTTTGGCGCCAGCGGCATCAGCAGCAGGATAACGCCTTCGAACACCCCCAGCCCGCCCGGCGAATGGCTGAGCGCGCCGGTGACCATCGCGACGGCATAGATGGTCAGGAAGGTCAGCAGCTCGGGCACGCCGGCATCGGGCAGCAGCAAATAGAGCGCGCCACCGGCAAAGGCGAGGTCGATGGCCCCCACAATGATCTGCAGCATCGTCTCGCGGCCATCGGGAATGAAGAAGCTGTAGCGCCACAGCCGGAATTCGCGCCGCCACAGGCTCGCCAGCAGCAGATAGGCAAGCGTGCCGGTGAGCAGGATGGCACCAGCCCAGCGTTCAGCATCGGGCGCCATACCCTTGAAGGGTGTCGCCAGATCGGGCGCAATCACCAGCCCCAGCCCGGCGACCGCCACGATGCCGAGCCAGAAGGTCCAGCCGCACAGCAGGATGATCATCGCGATATCGGCAGCGCGCACCCCGGCGCGGGTGTAGATGCGGTAGCGCACGGTGCCGCCGGTAAGGACGGTCACGCCCAGCGTGTGGCTCATCGTGAAGCTGGCAAAGCTGGCCGCCGCCAGAGTCGACCACGGCAGTTGATAGCCCAGGTGGCGCGTCGCCAGCCAGTCATAGCCGACAAGCACGACATAGGACGCCGCCGCCGACAGCGCCGCAGCAACGATCAGATGCGTCGGCGTATCGCGCACATCGGCCATCACCTCCGCCAGCGTCACCTTGCCGGCGATCATGTCGAGCCCCCAGATCGCCAGCCCGAGCACGACAAGCCCGAGCAGCGCGCCGATCCACTGCTTCAGATTGCCCTTGGGCCGCGCCGCCGCATCGCGCAGCCCATCGGGCACCGGCGGAGCATTGGGCGGCAGGTCAGACAGGGTCCACTCCTTGAAACGACAACCGGTGGGCCCGGAGGGATTCGAACCCCCAACCTAGCCGTTATGAGCGGCCGGCTCTACCGTTGAGCTACAGGCCCGGCCCGGCCGCGACGGCGTAGCGCATGATGGCAGCGCCGGGCAACCGTGCGTTTGGTATGTAGTAGCGCCCGCAAAACAAAAAAGGGCCGGGCCTGCGCGTGGCAGGCCCGGCCCGAATATGTGATCCGCGGCGGCTGGCTCCGAGGGGGGGAGGGATGCCAGGACGCGGATCGATTACCGGGGCCTAGGAGGGGGGAGGGCGGCCGCCGGTAACCATCATCCGTATGTCGGGGAGGACAAAGCCGGATGTGCGCCGTCAGTGACGGCCACACCCTGTATTTAGGCGAACCCGTTTCGTTTGTGCACTGCACAATCTTGCAGCCCAGCTATGCGCCAAGCGCATATCTGTCGATATCGAGGTTCGCCGGGGTCATGCGCTCGACAAGGAAGTCGCGCAGCGCCGCCACCCGCAGCGAACGCCGCAGTTCAACGGGATAGGTGAAATAGGTGCGGAACACGGCGCCTTCGGTTTCGGGCAGGATCACCCGCACCTTGCCCGAAAAGCGGATCAGATAGCTGGGCAGGGCCGCGATGCCGGCGCCGGCCTCGACCGCCTGCAGCACGCCATGGCTGTTGTTGATGGTCAGCGCGGCGGCGCGCGGCGCGCCTTCATGGCCGAGTTCGAGCGCCCAGTTGATGCCCTTCAGAAACTCCGGCGCGGTGTCGCCATAGGCAATCAGGCGATGCGCATCGAGATCGGCGACGCTGCGCGGCACGCCATGGCGCGCCAGATAATCGGGCGAGGCACACAGGAAATGCCGGATCGGCAGCAGCGGTTTCTGCACCAGTTCGGCCTGGAACGGCAGGTGAAACCGGATCGCTACATCGGCCTCGCGCTTGGCCAGATCGACGTCGAGATCGGTCAGGTGCAGGCTGACCGTGATGTCGGGGAACAGGTCGAGAAACTCCCCCAGCTGCCGCGCCAGCCACGTCGAGCCGAAACTAACCGTCGTCGTCAGCCTGATCTCGCCGGTCGGCCGGTCGCGGGAGGCGTCGATCGCCGTGCGGGTGCGTTCCAGCCGGTCCTGCATGTCGTGGGTGGCGGCGCGCAGCTGTTCGCCTTCATGGGTCATTGCCAGCCCGCGAGCATGGCGATGGAACAGCTTGGCGCCGATCTGTTCCTCCAGCGCGCCGATCTGGCGGCTGAGCGCCGGCTGGCTCATGTGCAGGCGCCGCGCGGCCTCGGTAAAGCTGCCGGCCTCGGCGACCAGTTCGAACAGGCGCAGCTTTTCCCAGTCGAGGTTCACCCGCTATTCCGCCGCCACGGCAATGTCGTGCGCGCCGTGCGCCATGAAGCGTTCGGCCTCCAGCGCCGCCATGCAGCCCATGCCCGCAGCTGTCACCGCCTGGCGATAGACCTTGTCCTTCACATCGCCCGCCGCGAACACGCCGGGCACCGACGTCGCGGTCGAATCGGGCGCGGTGACCAGATAGCCTTCGTCGTCCATCGCCAGCTGGCCGACGAACAATTCGGTCGCCGGGACATGGCCGATGGCGATGAACAGGCCGTCCGCCGCCAGCGGCCGCGTCGCGCCGGTGACGGTATCGCGCAGCACGACGCCGGTGACAGTCAAGGGATCGCTGCTGCCCTCGACCTCGGCGATCTCGGCATTCCAGTGCATCTCGATCTTGGGATTGGCGGCCAGCCGCGCCTGGTTGGTCTTGTCGGCGCGCAGTTCGTCGCGGCGGTGGATCAGATGCACTTTGGTGGCGAAATTGGTCAGGAACAGCGCTTCCTCGACCGCGGTGTTGCCGCCGCCGACAACCGCGACCGTCTTGCCGCGGAAGAAAAAGCCATCGCAGGTCGCGCACGCCGAAACGCCGAAGCCGCGGAATTTGGTTTCCGACGCGATTCCCAGCCAGCGCGCCTGGGCGCCGGTGCAGATGATCAGCGTGTCGGCAAGCCAGCGCTGCCCCGAATCGGTTTCGACGGCAAAGGGCCGCCGGCTGGTATCGACCCGGGTGACGATGTCGCTGACCAGTTCGGCGCCGACATGGCGCGCCTGTTCGGCCATGCGCACCATCAGATTGGGCCCCTGCACCGTCACGTCGCCGGGCCAGTTTTCGACTTCGGTGGTGATCGTCAGCTGGCCGCCGGGCTGCAGCCCTTCGATCAGCACCGGGTTGAGCGCGGCGCGCGCCGCATAGACGGCGGCGGTATAGCCGGCCGGGCCGGAGCCGATGATGAGGACCTGGACATGACGGGTTTCGGACACGGCGGGCAGCTTTCGGCAGGGTTGGCGGTTACACCCACCAGTTAATCGCTGGCGCGGCATTTTGCACCCCCCGTGACGCTGGCGCCGCCGCAGCAAGCTTGCGCCATTTCGGACAAGCAGACTTGCGCGTTCCGGCAATATTGTTATTGATGACGGCCATCTGAGACGCATGGAGTTGCACGGATGCACCGTTCCCGGTTGCCGATCGACGATATCGACCGTGTCATCCTGCGCCACCTTCAGGCCGAGGGCCGCATCACCAATGTCGAGCTTGCCGAACGCGCCGGGCTGACCGCGCCGCCCTGCCTGCGCCGCGTCCGCGCGCTGGAGGAGAACGGCACCATCCACGGCTATCACGCCGATCTCGATGCCCAGGCGCTGGGCTATGGCATCACCGTCTTTGCGATGGTGTCGCTGCGCAGCCAGGCCGAGGCCGATCTGCAAGCCTTTGAAGACCATGTCGCCGCCCTGCCCCAGGTCCGCGAATGCCATATGCTCAATGGCGAGATCGATTTCATCCTCAAGGTCGTCGCGCATGACCTGCAGGAGTTCCAGAAATTCCTGACCAGCGCGCTGACGCCGGCGCCGAACGTCGAAAGCGTCAAGACCAGCTTTGTCATCCGCACGGCGCTGGCGCGGCCCGGCGTGCCGGTCGATTGAGGCGCTGACGCGCAGCGGGCGCGATCTGGAAGTTGTCAAAGTTGACGGTTTCGGCAGTTTATCGGCGCGCCGGTCGGGGGGTGTGAAGCGGCGCGCGCGGGTTGGCAGGGTTGACCGTTTCAAAGAGCGATTGTCAGGCCGGCTCTCTTAACCTTTTTGGTGTGTTTTGTCGAGAGCGTCAGGCAAAAAAGAGCCCGGGCTGACGTCAGACGAGTCCGGTCGGCATAGCCGACCGTCTCGCTGTCCGGCCTTGCGCGAGTCCGCGAATAGCAAACGATTGCTGCGCAATCGTCTCGCTATTCGCGGCCGCGCTGCGGCTTAGAACTTGATCCGTGCACCCACGCGGATCTGCCAGAGCGACTGGTTCTGGAACAGCATCTCCGTCGGCGCCGTCACGGTCGAACCCGTCCGGTTGCTGTAACGATACTGGGCGCACGGCTGGGCAACCGTCGAGGTAGCGCCCGTCGAACCGACAACCGGCACGCACGACACGTTGACCAGCGTGCCATAGTAAGGGAACGCCACCTGGCGCAGCGAACCCCAGTCGCTGTCGATGAAGTTCAGCACGTTTTCCATGTCGGCAAAGACTTCCATCTTGCCACCGAACACGAAGGGCAGTTCCTGCTTGACGCTGATGTCGAGCTTGTTGAACCGCGGGCTGCGGCCGATGTTCTTCGGTGCGATCTTGCCCTGATACTTGTTGAGCTCCGTATTCTGCACGACACTCTGGAAGCCGGCGAAATCGAAACCGGGCGCATACTGGACGAGCGGATCGGCGGTCGCCGAGGCCACGTTCGGCACATAGATCAGGTAGCGCGTGTTGGTCTGCACGGTGCCGAAGACTGCCGACCGGTTCGCCGTCGTGTCGGCAAAGGTATAGCTGAAGCGCTGGCCGGCACGGCTGTTGAAGAACAGCTCGATCCGGGTCTTGTTGTCGCCGAACCAGGCCTTTTCATAGCCGAGCTGCAGGCGATAGGCATCGTCGATCTGGTAGTTCGACGTGCCATAGGCACCCTGGTTGGGATCGATGCCGGCGGCGGCGTTGCCGTAGTTGGAACCCGCCGTCGAGGAGGTGCCCGAGTTGACGTCCTTGGCGCGCTGGAAGGTGTAGGCCGCGCTCATGTAAAAGCCGTTGTCCCAATCCTTGGCGACGCGGGCGACGACGTTCCAGCTGTAGCCGCGATCGGTGTTGGTCAGGAACAGATCGGTGTTCTGGCCGGCGGCGGCGTTGAAGGCCTGGTAACGCGGCCGGCCATCGGGCGTCGTGCCGCCGTTCAGCGTCGTGTTCGGGATCGAGCGCAGGTCGGTATAGGTCAGCGCATTCTTGACCCGCGACCAGACGACATCGGCACCAAAGTTCCAGTCATCGCCGAGGAAGCCGAGATTGGCGGCATAGTCGACGGTGCCCGAAACGCGCCACTGCGACGGGATCTGGAAGTTGGGATCGAGTTCGTTGGTCGGCGACGCGGCCGAACCGGTGGTGGCGATCAGCGCCGACAGCTGCGCCGGGATGCCGGTGCCGCCGGTGACGTTGTTGAGCGTCGCGGCGCCGAGCGCCTGGACGTCGAGACCAGTGGTCGGGATGCCGTTGATGCTGAACGTGCCGTTGGCAAGGCGCTGCACGGTCACGCTGCCCAACGTCGGGCCAGGGTTCGAATAGTTGTTCGAAATCCAGACGTTGGGGTTGCCGCCGGCGAACAGGCCGGCAGTACCGCGGATGTTCAGGCGGTCGCTGGCCTTCCAGTTGATGGCGGTGCGCGGCTGGAAGACCTGGCGGCCATTCAGCGTCGCGTTGTTGGCAAAGCCGTTGCGCGCGACGAAATCGGGGTTGTAGATCGGCTGGTCGGGCGATTCATACAGGTCCCAGCGGAAGCCGGCGGTGACCGTCAGGGCGTCGGTGACATCCCAGACGTCCTGCAGACCGAAGGTATAGACATTGTTGGAGAACAGCGCGCGCACCGTGTCGATGCCGCCGCGGATCGGCGACGCAAAGATCAGCTGGTTGGCACGACCGGCCTGGAGATCGGCGATCGAGTCGAAACGGAAATCACCCGAAACCCGCTGCGCGAACAGGTTGTTGAAATCCTGGCCGCGGCGTTCGGCGATGAACTTGACCGTGTGGTTGTTCATCTTCAGCTGCGCCTGGAATTCGACACCAAGCGTCTGCGCCGAAAGTTCGTTGGCCTGACGCGAAATATCGGGGCCGAACTGGATGCGTCGAGTGCCGGTCGCGCAGGGCGGGTTGGCCGAACCGGTGGTGACGGCCGGGTTGTTGTTGAGGCAGACCTGGAACTGGCCGAAGTCTTTCTGGCCGAACGGCTCCTGCAGGCGGACATAGTCATTGTAGCTGACACGCAGCTGGGTCGAGAAGTTGTCGCTCCACTGGTCGTTGAGCTGGAACACCCCGAAGTGGTTGATCGAACCCTGGTTGTAGTTGTTCGATTCGAGCGACAGCGTCGGGTTGGAGGCGTTGAATTCGCTGGCCTGGGTCTGGCCGGCGAGCAGATTGCCCTCGTTGTAGATGTAGGTGAAGGCGGCACGGTGGCCGTCGGCGATGTTCCAGTCGATCTTGGCGACGACCTTGTCATCCCGCTCCGAAATCGCATTGGCGACCTGGCCGGCATCGAAATTGTAGCGCGTGTCGGCAATCGTGTTGATCTGGTCGATCTGGCCCTGGGTGATGCCAAGGTCGGCGGCCTGGACAGCCGACGGCGTTGAATCGCGCAGCCGTTCCCAGGTGACCGCGAAGAACAGCTTGTCCTTGATGATCGGGCCGGTCAGCTGGGCGCCGAAAATCTTGGATTCGAAATCGCGCGGACGGTCGATGCCACGGGTCTTGGTGCCGGCGAGGCTGTCCGACGAATAGGTGAAGAAGCCCTGGGCGTGGAAATCATTGCCGCCCGACTTGAGCTGGGTGTTGATGGCGCCGCCCTGGAAACCACCCTGCTGGATGTCGACGGGGGCGATTTCGACCGAGAATTCGCCGATGGCATCAAGCGGCACGGCGCCGCGCGCCGAGGCCAGGCCGCCGGCTTCGAGGCCGAACGGGTCGCCGAACTGGATGCCGTCGACGGTGATGCGGTTGAAGCGGTTGTTCTGCCCGGCGATCGAGATGGCGCCGCCATTGGTCGGATCGAGCGAAACGAGCGGGTTGCGCGCCGCAAGGTTGCGGATGTCGCGATTGACGGTCGAAACGCCGCGAATGTCCTCGGCGGTCAGCACCGAAGCCGGGCCGCTGGCGATGGTGATCGCCGAACGCTGGCGGCTGGCCGAAACGGTCAGCGTCTCGCCGACATTGGCGAGGACGACTTCAAGCCGCTGCGGCGTGCCGGCGACGAGATTGGCGATGGTTTCATCGGCGGGATCGAAACCTGGCGCCTGCACGGTCACGCTGTAGGGGCCGCCGAGACGCAGGCCGGTGGCGTTGAACACGCCATTGGCATCGGTCGTCTGCGTCGTGCGCGTGCCCGATGGCGTGTGGGTGACGACGACCGTCGCATTGGCGACCGGCGCGCCGGCGCTGCTGCTGACCTGGCCGCGGATGGCGGACGAAGTTTCCTGGGCGTGGACAGCAGCGGTCGGGATGGCGACCGGTGCGACCAGCGCCGCGATGGCACAGCCGATACGAAGATGACGCATGAATGGGAACCCCTGTTGCCGACGGATGCTGGAACGCGATGTGCGAATGAAAAGCTGGATCCGGCCGTTGGGTCGAATCGATACCGACCCGTCTGGCCGCGCTCTATGACGTTTATGTTACAGTGCCATAGTGCGAATGTGACAATCGCGGGTCTGCGGTGGCTTTGGCGGCAATTGCTGGCACGTTGTTGCGTTGCAGCAACACCTTGTGCCGCGCGGCGCGGCGAATGCGGCGGGGGTCATGGTGGGCGATGACGGGCTCGAACCGCCGACATCTTCCGTGTAAAGGAAGCGCTCTACCAACTGAGCTAATCGCCCCCAGTCTGGCGCGGCCCTAGCGCGGCTGGCGCCGGCGTGCAACGTTGCCGGCGAGGCCGGCGGGCAACGTTGCCGGCAAAAGGCGGGGGATCGGGGTTGCAGTCCGTACAGATCGGCGTGTTTGTGGCGCTGACCGTCCTGATGGCGGCAGCGACCTGGTGGCAGACCCGCCGCATGGCGCGAGCCGCGGGCGAAACCGGCGGCCGCAGCGCCAACAGCAATCGCGAGTTCTTCCTCGCCGGCGGCGGGCTGACCTGGCCGTTCATCGCCGGGTCGATCACGCTGACCAATTTGTCGACCGAACAGCTGGTCGGCATGAACGGCAACCAGATGCTGCTGCTGGCATGGTGGGAACTGTCCGCCGTCGCCGGGCTGGCGATGCTCGCGCTGATCTTCTTGCCGATCTATTATCGCAACAACTGCACGACGACGACCGAGCTGCTGCAGAAGAAATATGGCTCGAAGCACCTGCGCGCGCTGGTGTCGGGGCTGTTCCTCGCCGGCAACATCCTCATCTACCTGCCGATCGCGCTGTATACCGGGGCACTATTCCTGCGCACCGTGTCGGGGGTCGACCTGCCGTTGCTGCCGCTGGCGGCCGTGCTCGGGATTGCCGGGTCGCTCTATGCCATTCTCGGCGGGCTGCGCGCGGTAGCGGTCTATGACACGATCGCCGGCGTCGGCGTGCTGGCCAGCGCGCTGGCGGTGGTGGTGCTCGCCATGGGCGCGATCGGCTGGTCGTTCGGCGGCGTGCCCGCAGAACGCCTGAGCATGGCCGGCGGGCCGGAATCGCCGATTCCCTGGCCGACCCTGCTGACCGGCATGATCTTCATCCAGATGTTCTACTGGTCGACCAACCAGACCATCACCCAGCGCGCGATGGCGGCGCCCAATCTGCGCGAGGGGCAAAAGGGCGTGTTTGCCGCCGGCGTCATCCGCATCATGATCGTTCCCGCCATCGTCGTGCTGCCAGGGGTTGCCGCCTACAAGCTGTTCGGCGTCACTGGCGATGCCACCTATGGCCGCGTGGTCGCCGCGGTCATGCCGGCCTGGGCATCGGGGGCCTTTGCCGCCTTCATGTGCGCGGCGGTGCTGACGCATTACACCTCGATCCTCAATTCGACGACGACGCTGTACGTCTGCGACATCCACGAAAGCTATATCGACGCCAACCCCGATGTCCGGCGGCTCAACACCTTGATATCCATTGGTTTCGTCATCGTCTCGATTGCGCTGGTTCCGGTCTATGCCGGCACCGCGTCGATCATCAACCTCGTGCAGCAACTGAATGGCCTGCTGTCGATGCCGATCCTGTCGGCGTTCATCGTCGGGCTGGTGTTTCGCGGCGTGAAGGCCGGCGCGGTGATGGCGGCGCTGGCTTTTGGCGTCGGGCTGTATGCGGTGTTCACCTGGATGTGGACGCCGGTGCATTACATCCACCTGATGCTGGTCACGCTGCTCGCCTGCATCGCGGTGGCGCTGCTGCTCAATCGCCTGATGGGCGGGCGGGCGCGCTTTGCCGGGCTGGCGGCGGCGTGAGTTTTGGGGAATAAGGCGCCGATACCAAAGGGAGTCCGCCAGCGATGTTTGCTCGCCTGTTCGTCGATCACCCACGCGCGGTGAACGAAAGCTATTTCGAGCATATGGGCGCGGCGTTCGGCGTCGGCGCCCGGCTGGGCATTGCGGCGGCCAAATGCATCGTCCACGGCCTGGTGCCCGGCCTGTGCAAGACCGCCGGCAGCGATGCAATCCTGAAGCTGCACGGCGAGATCAGCCCGCGGCGTTTCGACCAGCCGACACTTTAAAGGAACCCACGATGCCCGATGAACTCGGCTTTTCGCCGGAGCGCCTGGCGCGCATCGATCGCTTCCTCGATGAAAAATATGTCGCCACCGGAAAACTGCCCGGCACGCTGACGATGGTAGCCCGCCATGGCGATATCGCGCATCTGGGGATGACCGGCCATGCCGATGTCGAGCGTGGTGCCGCGATCGCCGCGGACACGATTTTCCGCATCTATTCGATGACCAAACCGATCACGTCGGTCGCGCTGATGATGCTTGTCGAGGAAGGCAAGATCGCGCTCGAGGAGCCGGTGCATCGCTATATCCCCGAATGGAAAAACCTGGGCGTGTTCGCCGCCGGCACCCACCGCATGGGATTCCAGACGACACCGGTGAAGCGGCCGATGCAGGTCGTCGATCTGCTCCGCCACACTTCGGGTCTCACCTATGGCTTTCAGCTGCGCACCAATGTCGATGAAGCCTATCGCCGCGAAAAGATCGGCGAGATCGAAAAGGCCGGCACCCTGCCTGACATGATCGCCGCGCTGGCGAAAATCCCGCTCGAATTCTCGCCCGGCGACAGCTGGAACTATTCGGTCGCCACCGATGTCTGCGGCTGGCTGGTCGAGGTCGTGTCGGGCCAAAAGTTCGAGGATTTCCTGTCGGATCGCCTGTTCAAGCCGCTCGGCATGATCGACACCGGCTTCCACGTCCGCGACGGCCAGGGCCATCGCCTCGCCAGCTGCTACCAGCCGACGCGCACCGGCGGCATCGCCGTGCAGGATGATTGCCAGGGCAGCAGCTACCTGGCGCCGCCCAGCTTCATTTCGGGCGGCGGCGGGCTCGTCTCGACCGCCGGCGATTACATGAAATTCGCGCAGATGCTGCTCAATGGTGGCAGCGCCGATGGCCATCGCTATATCGGGCGCAAGACGCTCGACCTGATGACCGCCAACCATCTGCCCGGCAACAGCAGCATCGCCGCGATGTCGAAGTCGCTGTTTTCCGAGGCTGCGTACGATGGCATCGGCTTCGGCCTCGGCTTTGCGACGACGATGAATTCGGCCGCGACGCTGATGCCCGGCAGCGACGGCGATGCCTTCTGGGGCGGTGCCGCCAGCACCTTCTTCTGGGTCGACCCCGACGAAGACCTGATCGGCCTGTTCATGACCCAGCTGATCCCCAGCAGCACCTATCCGGTGCGCCGCGAGGTGCGGACGATGGTGTACGCCGCGCTCGACGATTGATGACCCCTCCCTCCCCCCTGCGGGGAGGGCGTGTGCCCGAGCTAGCCGGGGGGGGGGCGGAACGCTAGGGAGGCGGGTGGCCCCAGACCGCGGC
>JBBQKM010000059.1:0-11296 GCA_038326915.1 Sphingomonadales bacterium | reverse complement strand
CTGATCGGTATCGGCGTGGTGCTGGCTGTGCTCGTCGGCCGTTATGTCTATCAATATGTCACCAAGGGTCGCTTCTGGCGCGGCACGTTCGAACGCGTGGTGTCGGAACGCGCCGGCCGCCCGGTCAAGGTCGCGGGCGATTTCCAGCTCTATCTCGATCCCGATTTGCGCTTCCACGCCGAGGGCCTGAGCGTCGCCAACCCCGATTGGGCCGAACAGGATCAATTGTTCAGCGCGCGGACGATCACGCTCGACATGCCGCTGTGGAAATTGATCTTCGGCGACCGCAGCGTCCGCAACCTCGCCATCGACGGCGGCCGCATCGGGCTGCAACGTGACGCCAAGGGGCGCAACACCTGGACATTTCCGGGCGAGGAACCGCTCGAAATCCCGGGCATCGACCGCGCGAGCGTCACCGATACCCGGCTGCAATTCGTCGACGCCGTGCGCCGGGCGCGCATCGATCTGGTGTTCGGCGACATTGCCGGCGTGTCGAACGCCGGCGGCCAGCGCGTCGCCGGGCCGTTGACCTTTACCGGCCGTGGCACCGCCTATGATGCGCCCTTCACCCTCGACGGCAGCCTGACGACGCCCAACGAAACCGCCACCGGCGGCCGCGTCGGGCTCGATCTGCGCGCGCGGGTTGCCGACACCGCGATCACGCTTGCCGGCACGCTGCCTGGCGCGACGCGCTTCAATGGCGCCGATCTGCGGGTCACCGTTGCCGGGCGCAACCTGCAGACGCCGGGCCGGCTGTTCGGCATCATCCTGCCGGCGACGCGGGCCTATCGGCTGGCGTCGCGGCTGACCAAGGATGGTCGCGACTACCAGTTCACGGGCATTTCCGGCCGCTTCGGCGATTCGGATCTCAACGGCAATCTGCGTGTCACCGCGCCCGCCGACGCCGCCGATATCGTCCGCATCAACGGGACGCTCGCCAGCCGGGTGCTCGATATCCTCGATGTCGGGCCGTTCATCGGTTATTCGCCGGCGCGGCTCGACGCGCAGGGCGGCAAGGGCGCCATCACCGTCGAGGCCGGGCGACCGCGCGTGCTGCCCGATGCGCCGCTGGCGATCGAACAGCTCAAGCATTTCGACGCGCACGTCGATTATACTGCCGCCACGGTCCGCACCGGCACCGTGCCGATCGCCAATCTGAAGCTCGGTTTCTATGTCGAGAAGCGCAAGCTCGATCTCGATCCGCTGTCGTTCGATCTCGCCGGCGGCCGGCTCGACAGCATCGTCCGTATCGATGCGAGCGTCGTGCCGGTATTGACGAAATACGACATCCGCATGAGCCAGGTGCCGATCGGCCGGCTGCTCAAATCGTTCAACATCGAGGAAAGCGGCACCACCGCGTCGATGCGGGCGCGCATCGAATTGAGCGGCAAGGGCGACACGGTGCGCAAGTCGCTCGGCACCTCATCGGGGCGCATCGCGCTCGTGTTTCCGTCGGGAACGCTGTGGATACGCAATATCGAACTGGCCAAGCTCGACCTGCAGAATTTCGTCACGCATTTCCTTGGGAAACGGCTGAAGAAACCGGCGCAGATCCGCTGCGGGATCATCGCCTTCACCGTCAAGGACGGCAAGGCGGTTGCCGATCCGATCCTGTTCGACACCACGCGCGCCAATTATCGCGGTAGCGGCGGCTTCGACTTTGCCGACGAATCGGTCACGATGGCCATCGAGGGCGATTCAAAGGAATTCAGCATCTTTTCGGCGCAGTCGCCGATCGGCATCAACGGCTGGTTCGCGGCGCCGCGCATCAACCCGGTTTCGGGCGAACTGATCGCGCGCGGCGCCGCCGGGCTGGCGCTTGGTGTCGTCGCGTCACCGCTGGCGGCGGTGCTGGCCTTTGTCGATGTCGGCGATGCCAAGGACAATAGCTGTGCGCCGATCCTGGCGGGCAAGCGCGATGCGCCGGCGTCGCGGACGCAGAATGCCAAGGCGAAGAACTAGCAAGGTTGCGGTGCCGTTTGGCTCAAACCACCCACTTCACCTTGCCCGGCTGAGCCCCTAGGGTCGCGCCGGAATCACCCAGGGGTCATCATGAAGCGCATTCTTGAAATCAGCGTCGCCACCATCATTGCCGGGCTGACGTTGCCCGGCAGCATGGCGATTGCCGCCCCGGCCGCGTCCGCTATGGCGGCCAGCGAAAACGCCCGGTTGACCAGCTTCCTCGACGCCGAATTCGCCGAATCGCTCAAGCAGCAGCCGCAGCTCGCCACCCGGCTCGGCCTCAAGGACGGCGGCGATCGCTGGAACGACATCAGCGACCAGGCTGCCGCCGACCAGCTGGCCTGGCGCCAGGCCAGCGTTGCGCGGATGAAGGCGCAGTTCGACCGTGCCAAGCTGTCGCCCGACGGCCAGGTCAACTACGACATCTGGGCGCTCGAGGCCGATCGCGCCGCGATGGCACAGGCCAATCGCATCTACCGGCCGCCATTCTATTCGCGCCTCTATTCGGCGCACAGCCAACTCGCCGATTTCCTCGTCAACACCCATGGCGTCGCCGATGTCACTGACCTGAAAAACTATATCGCCCGGGTGCGCGGCATCCCCGCGGTGCTCGACGTCGCCATTGCGCGCAGCCAGGCCAGCGACGCCGCCGGCATCCGGGCGCCGAAATTCCAGATCGAATCGATTATCGCGGGCAGCCAGAAACTGAGCAGTGGCGCGCCGTTCGACAGCGGCGCCGATTCGGCGCTGTGGGCCGATGTGAAGGCCAAGACCGAGGCGCTGGTCAAAGCCGGCAAGCTGCCGCGCGCCGAAGCCGACGCCTTGCTCGGGGAGGCGCGCACTGCGATCCTTGGGCTCAGGCCCGGCTATGACCGTGTCATCGCCTGGGCGAAGTCCGATCTCGCGGCCGCCCCCAGCGGCCGTGTCGGTGCGATCTCGCTGCCCGGCGGCGCCGCCTATTATGCCAATGAATTGAAGCTCAACACCACCACCGACTATACCGCTGACCAGATTCACGCCATCGGCCTGAAGGAGGTGGCGCGGATCGAGGCCGAACAGGACGCGCTGGCGCAAAAGGCCGGGTTCAAGGATCGCGGCGCCTATTATGCCGAGCGTGCGCGGCTGTTTCCGCCGCGGCCCTTCGACGATGCGGCGCGCGCCGAATATCTCGCCACGGCAAACGCCTTTGTCGCGAGGACGCGCACCTTGCTCGGGCCCTATTTCGGCACGCTGCCGGCCTATGGCATCGAAGTCGTGCGCGAGCCGGCGTTCAGCGAAGTCGCCGGCGGCGCCGCGCATGCATCAGGTCCCAGCCCCGATGGCAAGCGCCCGTCGCGCACCTATGTGCATCTGGTCGGCACCGTGCCCGATCCGGCGGCGCTGTACACGCTGATGTGCCATGAATCGGTGCCCGGCCATAATACCCAGGGCGATATCCAGGTCCGGCAAAAGGGCGGCCCGAAATTCCGGTCGGTGACTGGCTATGTCGCCTTCGGCGAAGGCTGGGGGCTGTATGCCGAGGCACTGTGCAAGGAAATGAACGCCTTTCCCGATGTCGCCGCCGATTTCATGCGGCTCGACGCCGAACTGTTCCGCGCCGCGCGGCTGGTCACCGATACCGGCATCCACGCGCTCGGCTGGACCGAGGATGAAGCCGTCACCTATATGAACACCACCGGCCGCCAGCCGATCGAACGCTCGCGGTCGGAGGTGCGCCGCTATATCACGCTGCCCGGCCAGGCCACCGGCTACAAGATCGGCATGCTGAAGATCATGGAGCAGCGCCGCAAGGCCGAGGCCGCGCTGGGGCCGAAGTTCGACATCAAGGGCTTCCACGACCTGCTGATCGCATCGGGGTCGCAGCCGCTGTCGATCCTCGAACGCCGCGTCGATGACTGGATTGCGGTGCGCTCGCGATAGCCGGGCGGCTCAGGCCACCACCTAGGCCCGCCCGGCCACCGCGCTCAACTGGCTGACATCGACGCCGATGGCGGCATAGGCCGCCGGCCAGCTCTGCTTTGGCGCGGTGTCGAACAGCAGTCTGGTGTCGCCGGGCGCGGTCAGCCAGCCGTGGCGGGTCAGTTCGCCCTCCAGCTGCCCGGCGCCCCAGCCGGTATAGCCGAGCGCCGCCAGCCAGCGCCGCGGGCCCTTGCCGGCGGCGATGTCGCGCAGCACGTCGAGCGTGGAGGTTAGGCCCCAGTTGCCGCCGGCGCTGCCGCCCGCCACGCTGATCGTGCTCTGGCCTTCATATTCGGCGCTGTGGAGGACGAAACCGCGCCCCGGTTCGACCGGCCCGCCGATCATCACGCGGGTGTCGGCGGGGGTTTCGCCGCCATCGATGTCGAGCTGTTCCATCAGCGCGCGCACGGTCAGCGAATCATGCGGCCGGTTGACGACGAGCCCGAGCGCGCCTTCCTCGTCGTGGAGGCACATCGCGATGACGACGCGTTCGAAACGCGGATCGCCGATGCCGGGCATCGACAGCAGCAACTGGCCGACAAGAAAGGGGGGCGAGTCCATGCCCCTACAATAGGTCGCCGAGGCGCAACGGCAAGACACGCCGGGACGCGGCGTCACGACGCTGGACGCTGGGGATGGCGACGGGTATCGGACGGGACATATTTGACAAGGCAAAAGGGACCTGACCGATGACCATCAAGGTGGGTGACAAAATTCCGTCGGCAACATTGGTCAAGGCCACCGATGCCGGCCCGGCGCCGATCACCACCGCCGAGCTGTTCGGCGGCCGCACCGTCGCGCTGTTCTCGGTGCCCGGCGCCTTCACGCCGACCTGCTCGGCCAAGCATCTGCCGGGCTTTGTTTCGAACGCCGAAACGATCCGGCAGCACGGCGTCGATGAAATTGTCTGCCTGTCGGTCAACGATGCGTTCGTCATGGGCGCCTGGGGCAAATCCGCCCATGCCGACGACAAGGTGACGATGGTTGCCGATGGCAGCGCCGATTTCACCAAGGCGCTGGGCCTCGAGATGGATGCCAGCAAATTCGGCATGGGCATCCGCGGCCAGCGGTTTTCGATGATCGTCAAGGACGGCGTCGTCACGCATCTGAATGTCGAGGACCCTGGCGCGTTTGCCGTGTCGTCGGCCGAACATCTGATGGGCCAGCTGGCCTGAGGTCATCCCGGCATGGCCGTCACCCGTCGCAACCTGCTGATCGCTGCCGGCGCCGGCACTGGCCTTGCCATCGGCTGGGCGGTGTGGCCGCGCCGGCGCGCGATCGGCTGGGTGGCGGGCGAGGGCGAACAGGTCATCAACGCCTTCATCAAGATCGGTGCCGATGGCCGGGTGACGGTGGCGATGCCGCAGGCCGAAATGGGCCAGGGCGTCTGGTCGGGGCTGGCGCAGATCGTCGCCGATGAACTCGGCGCCGACTGGCGCGCCGTCGGTGTCGAACCGGCGCCGCTGGGGCCCGACTATGCCAACCACGGCGCCTTCAACGATCAACTCGCCGGCATGCCCGCGGCCTTGCAGGGGCTGGCCGGCTGGGGCGCCGGCAAGGTTGTCGAGTTCCTCGAATTCCAGATCACCGGCGGCAGCACATCGGTGCGCGGTTTCGAAACGCCGCTGCGCCATGCCGGTGCCGCGGCGCGCGAGATGCTGTGCCGGGCAGCGGCGCGGCGCTGGGATGTCGCATGGGACGATTGCGATACCGCCGGCGGCTTTGTCATCCACAAGGCCAACCGGATTTCCTTTGGCGACATTGCCAGGGATGTGCGGCTGTCCGATGCGCCCGACGAACCGACCCTGCGCGCCGCGCCGGTACTGGTCGGCAAGCCTGTGCTGCGGCTCGACATTCCGGCCAAGACCGATGGTTCGGCGCGCTTTGGCGCCGATGTGCGTTTGCCCGGCATGGTCTATGCCGCGATCACCCAGGGCCCGATCGGCGCGACGCGCCAGCGCATCGACAAATCCGCGCTGCCCGCCGGCGCGCAGCTTGTGGAAGGCCCGGATTTCGTCGCGGTCGTTGCCGAGGGCTGGTATGCGGCGAAAACCGCGCTCGATACGGTCAAGATCAGCTATGCCGCTGCCGCCAACCCGCCGGGGCCGTGGCTCGAGGCCGGGCTGAAGGCGGCGCTCGATACCGAAGGCACCGAAGTGCGCAGCGACGGCAATGTCGCGGCAGCGGCCGAAGCGGGGGCCGTCCAGGCCGATTACACCCTGCCATTCCTCGCCCATGCCTGCCTTGAGCCGATGACCGCGACGGCGCGCATCGCCGATGGCAAGGCCGAGGTCTGGGCGCCGACGCAATCGGCGACGATCGCCAACTGGGCGGTGGCCAAGGCGCTCGCTATCGATGGCGCCGATGTCGTCATCTACCCGACGCTGCTCGGCGGCGGTTTCGGCCGCAAGGTCGAAAAGGACGCCTGCGTCCAGGCCGCGCTGATCGCCAAGGCGGTCGGCAAGCCGGTGCAACTGATCTGGAGCCGCGAGGAAGATTTCGGCCACGACATGTGGCGCCCGGCGGTGGCTGCGCGGCTGCGTGGCCGCGCCGCCGCGGGCGCGATCACCGCGTGGGACGCGCAGGTCGCGGTGCCCGACATCGGCGCGGGCTTTGCCGGGCGCAACCTGCCGGTTGGCGGCGGCAGCCCCAAGGCGGGCGCCGGCGCCATCGAAGGCGCGGTCGAACTGCCCTATGGCATCGACAATATCCGCGTCGTCCACAGCCTTGGCGATTGCAACGTGCCTTTGGGGTTCTGGCGCTCGGTCGGGCACAGCTTCACCGGTTTCATCGTCGAATCCTTTGTCGATGAACTCGCGGTGTCGGCCGACGCCGATCCGGGCGCGTTCCGGCTCGGGCTGCTGAAGGACAAGCCGCGCCATGCCGCCGTGCTGCGCGCGGTGCTCAAGGTCGGCGGCCCGCTGGGGCTGGTCGCGCCGGGCGTTGGCCGCGGCGTCGCGCTCGTTGAAAGTTTCGGCAGCATCGTCGCGCAGGTCGCCGAGGTCGAACTGAAGGATGGCGCGCCGCCGCGCGTCACCCGGGTTTGGGCCGCGGTCGATTGCGGCCGGGTGATCAACCCCGACACGGTGCGCGCCCAGGTCGAAGGCGGCATCGTCTATGGCCTGACCGCGGCGCTGCACGGCCGCGTGACCTTTGACAATGGCGAGGCGAAACAGCGCAATTTCGATGCCTATCCGCTGCTTTCGCTTGCCGATGCGCCGGCGATCGAGGTGATCATCGTGGCATCCACCGAAAACCCCGGCGGCATCGGCGAGCCTGGCACGCCGCCGATCGCCCCCGCCGTCGCCAATGCGATCTTTGCCGCCGGCGGTGGCCGCCGGCGTGACCTGCCGCTGGTGGCGGCATGAACAGCGTTTTCCCCGCACCATCGGGCGCCGCGGCGCTGCTGCCCGCCGGCCACCCGCCGGCCCGCGTCGGCCGGGTCGGCGTGCTGCTGGTCAACTTGGGGTCGCCCGATGCGCCCGACGTGCCGTCGGTCAAGCGCTTCCTTGGCGAATTCCTGTCGGATCCGCGCGTCATCGAAATTCCGGGCTTCATCTGGAAACCCATTCTCAACCTGCTGATCCTCAACATCCGGCCGCGCACCACCGCTGCCAACTATGCCAAGGTGTGGACGCCCGATGGGTCGCCGATCACCGCCATCACCCGGCGCCAGGCCGATGCGCTGCAGGGGGCATTCGGCCCGCAGGTGATCGTCGACTGGGCGATGCGCTATGGCACGCGGTCTATCGGCGAGCGGTTGCAGGCGCTGATGGAGCAGGGCTGCGACCGCATCGTGCTGGCGCCGCTGTATCCGCAATATTCGGCCGCCACCAATGCCACCGTCGTCGATGCCGCCAATGCCGCGATCGCCAAATGGCGCTGGCAGCCGGCGCTGCGCACGCTGCCGCCCTATTACGACAATCCCGACCATATCGCGGCGCTGGCCGGCAGCGTGCGTGCCGGGCTGGCGACGCTCGATTTCGTACCCGACCTGATCGTCACCAGCTTCCACGGCATGCCGCAGCGCACGCTCGATCGCGGCGACCCCTATCATTGCCAGTGCCTGAAAACCGGGCGCCTGCTGCAGGAGGCGCTGCAACTGCCGGTCAAGGTGACGTTCCAGTCGCGTTTCGGCCGCGCCGAATGGCTGCGCCCCTATACCGACGGCACATTGGAAACGCTGGCGGCGGAGGGGATCACCAAGATCGCCGTGGTCTGCCCGGGCTTTTCGGCCGATTGCCTCGAAACGCTCGAGGAAGTCGCGCTGGAGGGGCGCGACACCTTCCTCGAACATGGCGGCACGCATTTCGCCTATCTGCCCTGCCTCAACGATACGCCGGTCGGCATCGACATGTTGCGCGCTTTACTGGCGCGAGAACTTGCAGGCTGGGTGTAACCCGCTAGTGTCGCTTCATCGAGCCCATGGAATAGGGCAGGGGAGAGACGGACATGGCACGGACAGCAATTGTCACCGGCGGCACACGCGGCATCGGCGAGGCGATCTGCCTCGCGCTCAAGGCCGAAGGCGTCAACGTCGCGGCGAACTATGGCGGTGATGATGCCAAGGCGGCGGCGTTCACCGAACGCACCGGCATTCCGGCGTTCAAATGGAATGTCGCCGACCACCAGGCCTGCCTCGACGGCGTGGCCGCGGTGGAGGCGGCGCTGGGTCCTGTCGATATCGTCGTCAACAACGCCGGCATCACCCGCGACGGCACGCTGATGAAAATGAGCTATGAGGCGTGGGACGAAGTCATCCGCGTCAACCTTGGCGGCTGTTTCAACATGGCCAAGGCGACCTTTACCGGCATGAAGTCGCGCGGGTTCGGCCGCATCGTCAACATCGGCAGCATCAACGGCCAGGCCGGGCAATATGGCCAGGTCAACTATGCCGCGGCGAAATCGGGCATCCACGGCTTTACCAAGGCGCTGGCGCAGGAGGGTGCGCGCTTTGGCATCACCGTCAACGCCATTGCCCCTGGCTATATCGACACCGACATGGTCGCCGCCGTTCCCGCCGATGTGCTGGAAAAGATCGTCGCCAAGATCCCGGCCGGGCGGCTGGGGCAGGCGAGCGAGATCGCGCGCGGCGTGGCGTTCCTGGTCGGTGAGAATGCCGGGTTCGTGACGGGGTCGACTTTGAGCATCAATGGCGGGCAGCATATGTACTGACGCAGCGCGGCCGACGCGCATGGCGAAGCCAAGCGCGCGGACTCGCGCAAGTCCGGCCAGCGAGGCGGCGCGCGCTCCTGCGCGCCGAACTCGTCTGACGTCAGCCGCGGCTTTGCCGCGGCCCTTGCCTGCCTAGAAAAATGACCCAAAAACACTCCCTCACCATCGCCGGCCACGCCACCAGCCTGACGCTCGAACCAATCTTCTGGGAGGCTCTTCAGCAAGCAGCGCAACAGGACAACAAGCCCCTCGCCGCGCTGGTGACCGAGATCGACGAAGCGCGAACGACCAACCTTTCCTCGGCGATAAGAGTGTGGTTGTTCGAGCGGGAACGAATGAAGCATCGAGGCTGGTAACGTGGAACCACTCGCCCTCGCCGAGCGCGATCCCATGGATCATGCTGAGGCCGCGCGGCTGTCGGCCTGGCTGGCAGCCAACGGCCCCGACCAATGGCACTATCTGGCCCAGCGCTGGAACTTTGATTACGGGATTCATCCGCTGGCGTGGATTGTCCAGCAGCCCGATTGCGACAGGGCGACCGCGCAACAGATATTTCTCCACCTGACCGACTATTTGAGGATGTGGGACAGCGCCACCAAGGCCGGGCGAACGCCGCGCGTGAACGACGAAGTCCGCTTGCTGGATTATGTCATTGCGCGATGGAAGGCCGATGACTTTCCGCGTTCCGAACTGGAGTCGGCAAAGATCACGCGGGAGGATGTGTTCGGCGAATTGTTGGCAATTCCCTACGGTTTTCCGGCTTCGATGGTCGATCCGATTGACGGTCGCGCGGTCGATCCCGTTCCTTGGGGGAAGAGTTGCCGGCTGGGATCGAGACTCCGCACTAATCAGGCAGTCCTTCCCCCCGATCCTTCGCATTCGTCGCCTGGATCGCCCCCTTGATCATGTCCCAGTCCCCCCGATCGAGCGCCGACAGCGAATTGAAATTGCCGTTGGACGACAGCCATTGCCCGCCATCCAGCGCAATCACCGTGCCGGTCAGGTAAGCACAGCCCGGCGCCGGTCTTCTTCTTCAAGGGCTCGGGCATCAACCGCCCCCAGGGCGGCAAATGCCGTCGCCATGGATTTGCCCAGCCCGGTGCCGCCACCGGTCACCAGGATCTTCTCGCCCTTCATCAGGCCGTCGGCAAACATCTTCATCATCGGGTTCCTTCGCTATTGCCCGGCCTGTCTGCGCCACCGCCGCCCCGCCCGAAACTAGCGTTGAGCCAAGGCGCGGCTATTTGACGGCCAGCCGGGCGAGCGGGTGACTGCCGGCGCGATTGGGCACCCAGCCATCGACGCGGCGCGAGACCAGCGCCCAGCGCACCGGGGTGAACAGCGGGATCAGTGGCGGCGCCACCAGCATGACGGCTTCGGCCTGGAGCAGCAGCGCCGGCCGGTCGGCCGGGCCTGCGGATCGCGCCGCCGCCAGCAACGCATCGGCGGCAGCGTTGCAATAGGGCCCGGCACCGCAGCGGAAGCGCGCCAGTTGCGCCGCGGCATCGGGCACCGGCAGGCTGGCCTCGTTGACCGCCAGGTCGAAATCGCCGCGCTTGATGCGCCGATCAAACGCTTCGGGCTCGACTTCGGTGACGCCCAGCAGCACGCCGATGCGCGCCCAATCGGCGCCCACGCGTTCGGCGACGGCGCGATGGTCGCGGCCCGGCGGCAGCAGTAGCACCAGCCGCAGCGGCCTGTCGGCGGTCCAGCCGGCGGCGGCGAGCAGCCGCCGCGCCTCCGCCAGTCGCGCGTCGTAATCGATACGCGTCCAGTCGGGCGCGGCGTTGGTCTGCGGGCGTTGCAGGCTGGGCAGGGCGCCCGGTTGCGTGGTCGGTACCAGCGTCTCGGCGGGCTGGATCGCGGCGATGCCGAAACTGCCGGCCAGCGCCGGCCGGTCGATCGCCATCGCCAGCGCGCGGCGCACGCCGGGGTCGGCGGTGGCGCCGCGCACGCCATTGGCGAGATAGCCATAAACGCCCCATAGCGGATCGAGCCGCAGGGCATCGACCCGCGCGCCGCTGCGCGCCTCGCCCAGCCCGGCGAGCCCGTCGCCGATGACGATATCCTGGCGGCCGGCGGTGAAATCGGCGACCGCGCCACGCGCATCAGCGGTCGTCGCGACGCGGATTTCGGCTGGGCGCGCCTCGGGTGTCGCGGTCATGCCAAGGCGTTTCAGCACGCGCCGCCCGGCCGGGCC
>JBBQKM010000058.1:0-11327 GCA_038326915.1 Sphingomonadales bacterium | reverse complement strand
GCTGGCGGTCCATGGGTCCCGGCCTGCGCCGGGATGACAAGCGTCCCGCATCCGCATACCTTCCACCGATGCCCATCGACGAAAGCCGCACCTTCATCCCCGTCCGCATCGCCGTGCTGACCGTGTCCGACACGCGCACCGCCGCAGATGACACGTCGGGCGACACGCTCGTCGCGCGCCTTGCCGCCGCCGGCCACACTCTGGCGGCGCGCGCCATCGTATGCGACGATGTGCCGGTGCTGGTGGCGCAATTCACCGCCTGGATCGACGATCCGCAGGTCGATTGCATCATCTCGACGGGCGGCACCGGCGTCACCGGCCGCGACGTGACCCCGGAGGCCCTGGCGCAGGTCCAGGAAAAGGAGATTCCCGGGTTTGGGGAGCTGTTCCGCTGGCTCAGCTTCCAGACCATCGGCACCTCGACCATCCAGTCCCGCGCCTGCGCCGGCGTCGCGCGCGGCACCTATATCTTCGCCCTGCCCGGATCGACCGGCGCCGTTAAGGACGGCTGGGATGGCATCTTGCGCGACCAGCTCGACAGCCGCCACCGCCCCTGCAATTTCGTCGAATTGATGCCGAGACTGCGCGAAGCCTAGCATCAGCGTGTAATCCTGCCAGTGTGACAGCATGGCGCTGCCGCTCGAATCATCGACTTTCAAGGACATCGTCGTCGTCCTTGCCGCCGCCGGGCTGGTGATCCCGGCGTTTGCGGCGCTGCGCATTTCGCCGGTCGTCGGCTTCATCCTCGTCGGCGTCGCTGTCGGGCCGTTCGGCATCGGGCAGTTCGCGGCGGCGGCGCCGTGGCTCGGCACGCTGACCATTTCGCACGCCGAAACATTGGCAGCGCCGGCCGAGATCGGCATTGCGCTGCTGCTGTTCGCCCTCGGCCTCGAACTTTCGGTCGAACGCTTGCGGACGATGCGCCACCTGGTGTTCGGCACCGGCACTGCCCAGATCATCGGCTGCTCCGTTGCGCTGGCGCTGCTGCTGCTGCCGTTCGGCCTGTCGCCGACGGTCATGATAACGCTGGCGCTGGCATTTTCGCTGTCGTCGACCGCTGTCGGCCTGCAGATGCTCAGCACCAGTGGCCGCATGGGCACCCAGGCCGGGCGCACCGCCTTCGGCATATTGCTGGCGCAGGATATTGCCATCGCGCCGCTATTGCTGCTGCTCAGCGCCGGCTCGGCAGCGGGTGGCTTTCTGTCCAGCCTGGCGCTGGGGCTGCTCGCCATCGGTGGCATTGCGCTGGCCGGGCGGCTACTGGTGCCGGCGCTGTTCCTGCAGGCGGCGCGGACGCGGCGGCCGGAACTGTTCCTCGCCGCAGCGCTCGTCGTGCTGATCGGCAGCTCGGTCGCCACGGCCAGCGTCGGCCTGTCGCCGGCGGTCGGCGCGCTCGTCGCCGGCGTCATGCTCGCCGAAACCGATTATCGCCGGCAGGTGGAGGCCGCGATCGCGCCGTTCCAGGGCTTGTTGCTCGGGGTGTTCCTGATCTGGGTCGGCATGCAGCTCGATCTCGGCGCGGTGCTCGCCAACCCGCTGCTGGTGCTGGGCGGCGTCGTCGCGGTGTGCGGCGTCAAGGCGCTGGTCATCTATTTGCTGCTGCGGCGCGTCGGCCGCGGTGCCGGGGTTGCCGGCCATGTCGCGGCGCTGCTCGCGGCGCCATCGGAAACCAGCCTGATCCTGCTGGGCACCGCGGCGGCGACCGGGCTGACCGGCGGCGGCGCCGCGCAGACGGCGCTGCTGATCACCGGACTGTCGCTGGCGATCGCGCCGCTGCTCGGGCTGCTCGGCCAGCGCCTTGAAACCCGCTTTGGCGCCGGTCGCACTGCTGCTGCGCCTGCCGAGGCAATTGCCCCCGGCCTTACCGTCATCATCGGTTTCGGCCGGGTCGGGCGGCTGGTGGCGGCGATGCTCGACACCCACAACCAGGCCTATGTCGCCGTCGACAGCGACCCCGATGAAGTGGTTCGCCTGCGTGCCGCCGGCAAGCCGGTGATCTATGGCGATGCCCGGCGGCCCGAATTGCTCGATGCGCTGCACCTGGAAAACGCCAAGGCCGTCGTGCTGACCATCGACGCCGCCGACAGCCTCGACACGCTGGTCCGGCTGATCCGGGAACGCCACCCCGATCTGTGCGTCGTCGTCCGCGCCCGTGATGCCGAACATGCGTCGCGGCTATATGCGCAAGGCGTCACCGATGCCGTTCCCGAAACCATCGAATCGAGCCTGCAGCTTGCCGAGGCCTTGCTCGTCGATCTCGGCGTGCCGATGGGCCCGGTCATCGCCTCCATCCACGAAAAACGCGCCGAGCTGCGTGCCCGCATCCAGGGCAACCGGCCGGCGCGGCCAAGGCGCGCTGTCCGTCGCCGCCCATCCCCGCCATGATGAACCCCCCATCCCCCGATAGCCTGCGCATGACGGCGGCGGAGGTCGACGCCTTCATCGCTGCCGCTTTCCCCGAGGTTCCCGAACACCGGCGTTCGCGAATTGCATCGGCACAGCCGGGCCATGTGCGCATGACGCTGCTGCCAGATGCCAGCCACCTGCGCCCGGGCAACATCGTGTCCGGCCCCACCCAGATGGCGCTTGCCGACCATGTTGCCTATGCACTGGTGCTCGCCCATATCGGCCCGGTGGCGATGGCGGTGACGAGCACCCTGACGATGAATTTCCTGCGCGCCTGCCCGCCTGTGCTGCTGACTGCCGATGCGCGGCTGCTGCGGCTCGGCCGCCGCCTGATCGTCAGCGATGTGCAGATCTGGGGCGATGGGCCCGACCGCCCGGTGGCACAGGCCTCCGTGAGCTATATCGTGCCATGACCGACAATGGTTGGGATGCTTCGGCGGCGGCGTGGATCGCCGACATGGGCGAGGATGGCGACTTCGGCCGCCGCCATGTGCTCGATGGCCCGATGCTGGCGCGAATCGCGGACCGTGGCTTTCGCCGGGCGATCGACATCGGCTGCGGCGAGGGCCGGTTCTGCCGCAAACTGGCCGGCCTCGGCATCGCCACGACCGGCATCGATCCGACCGCAGCCCTGCTTGCCGCTGCCCGGGCGCGCGACCCGGATGGCGACTACCGCCCTGCCGGTGCCGAGGCTATTCCCGCTGGCGATGGCGAATTCGATCTTGTTGTCAGCTATCTCAGCCTGATCGACATTCCCGACATTGCCACCGCCATCGCGGAGATGGTGCGGGTGCTGGCACCGGGCGGATCGTTGCTGATCGCCAACCTGACCAGTTTCAACACGGTGCAGGCCGCGCGGGGCGATGAAACCTATCTCGATGAATTTCCGGCGTGGGAGGCGTGGCGCGGCATGCGCGTCCGCAACTGGCACCGCCCGCTCAGCCGCTACATGACGCTGTTGCTCGACCAGGGCCTTCTCCTGCGCCATTTCGACGAGCCGGCCCCGACTGGCGGCGACCCGGCCAAGGCCGCACGCTATCGGCGGCTACCCAATTATCTGATCATGGAATGGCAAAAGCCAGGATAACAGGCAGATAGCCGGGTTTTCTCAACCTGCGAGCGATGCCTTGACCGCCGCGATCGCCTCGGCTGCCTTGGTGCCATCCGGCCCGCCGGCCTGAGCGAAATCGGGCCGCCCGCCGCCGCCCTGCCCGCCCAGCGCCGCCGACGCGATGCGGACGAAATCAACGGCCGAGCGGCTGTCCTTCAGATCATCCGTCACCCCGACCGCGACCGATGCGCGGCCATCGTTGACAGTCACCAGCACGGCGATACCCGAGCCAAGCGCTTTCTTCGCGTCGTCGATCAGCCCGCGCAGGCTTTTCGGATCGAGCCCGTCAAGCACCTGGCCGATGAAGCCGACACCGCCGACGCTTTCCGGCGCCGCCGCACCGCTGCCCGTCGCCGGGCCGGCCATCGCCAGCGCCTTTTTCGCTTCGGCGAGTTCGCGTTCAAGCCGCCGGCGTTCATCGACCAGCACCTCGACCCGCGCCGCGACCTCTTCGGGCCGCACCTTCAGCGACGCCGCCGCAGCCTTCAACCGGTCTTCCTGGTCGGTCAGATATTTGCGCGCTGCTTCACCGGTAAGCGCCTCGATGCGCCGCACGCCGCTGGCGACCGCCGATTCCGAGGTGATTTTCAGCAAGCCGATATCGCCCAGCGCCGTGACATGGGTGCCGCCGCACAATTCGGTCGAATAATTCGCCGCGTCGTCGCCGCCCATGCTGAGCACGCGGACTTCCTCGCCATATTTCTCGCCGAACAGCGCCAGCGCGCCGGCCTCGATCGCCGCATCGGGCGTCATCAGCCGTGTTGTCACCGGGCGATTGCCGCGGATCTGGGCGTTTACTTCCGCCTCGACCGCCGCGATATCCTCAGGTGTCAGCGCACGCGGCTGGCTGAAATCAAAGCGCAGGCGATCGGCGGCGACCAGCGAACCCTTTTGCGTGACATGGCCGCCGAGCCGGTGGCGCAGCGCTGCGTGCAGCAGATGGGTGGCCGAATGGTTGGCGCGCAGCCGGTTGCGCTTGTCGCCGTCGACGGTGAGCGACACGGTGTCGCCGACCGCGATGCTGCCGCTGTCGACCCGGCCGTGATGGACGTGGAGCTTGCCGAGCGGTTTCGAGGTGTCGGTGACGGTGATCGCCACCCCATCGCCGCTGATCGTGCCGGCGTCACCGGCCTGGCCGCCCGATTCGCCATAAAATGGCGTCTGGTTGGTGACGATATCGACGCTGGCGCCGGCATCGACGCGATCGACCTGGCGGCCATCCTGCACCAGCGCGACAACCTGCGCCTGGCCCTGCAGCCCGGTGTAGCCGGTGAATTCGCTGGCGCCCGATGCCTCGACGATATCGAACCACACCGTGTCGGATGCCTTGGCACCGCTGCCGGTCCAGGCGGCGCGTGCCGCACGCTTTTGTTCGGCCATCGCCACGTCGAAGCCGGCGCGATCGACGGTCTGGCCGTGGCTGCGCAGCGCATCCTCGGTCAGGTCATAGGGAAAGCCGAAGGTGTCATAGAGTTTGAACGCGACATCGCCGGGCAGCACGTCGCCGGGGCCCATCTTCGCCGTGGCTTCATCGAGCAGCCGCAGGCCATTCACGAGCGTCTGGCGGAAGCGGGTTTCCTCGAGCTTGAGCGTTTCCTCGATCAGCGGTTGTGCGCGCGCGAGTTCGGGGAACGCCACGCCCATTTCGGCGACCAGCGCCGGCACCAGGCGATGCATCAGCGGCTCTGCAGCGCCGAGCAGATGCGCGTGGCGCATGGCGCGGCGCATGATGCGGCGCAGCACATAGCCGCGGCCCTCGTTCGACGGCAGCACGCCATCGGCGACGAGGAAACCACTGGCGCGCAGGTGATCGGCAATGATGCGGTGCGATGCGGTCGAGGCTGCGTCGCTGGCCGGCTGGGTGCGTTCCTCGCTGGCGCGGATCAGCGCCTTGAACGTGTCGGTATCGTAATTGTCGTGGACGCCCTGCAGCACCGCGGCGATGCGTTCCAGCCCCATGCCGGTATCGATGCTGGGGCGCGGCAGGTCGAGGCGGGTCGCCGCATCGACCTGTTCATATTGCATGAACACCAGGTTCCATATCTCGACAAAGCGATCACCGTCCTCATCGGGGCTGCCCGGCGGGCCACCAGGGATATGGTCGCCGTGGTCATAAAAGATCTCGGAGCATGGCCCGCACGGCCCTGTGTCGCCCATCGACCAGAAATTGTCGTTGGTGGCGATGCGGATGATGCGATCGTCGGGCAGGCCGGCGATGGATTTCCACAGCGCGGCGGCTTCGTCGTCGGTGTGATAGACGGTGACAGTCAGGCGATCGGCGGGGATGCCCCATTCTTTCGTCAGCAGCGTCCACGCGTGTTCGATCGCCTGCGGTTTGAAATAGTCGCCAAAGCTGAAATTGCCGAGCATTTCGAAGAATGTATGGTGGCGCGCCGTATAGCCGACATTGTCGAGATCATTGTGCTTGCCGCCGGCGCGGACGCATTTTTGCGACGATGCGGCGGTGACATAGGGCCGGGTTTCAAGGCCGGTGAAGACATTCTTGAACGGCACCATGCCGGCATTGACGAACATCAGCGTCGGATCGTTCTGCGGCACCAGCGGTGCCGACGGCACGACACGGTGCCCGGCCTTTTCAAAATGCGCGAGGAAGCTGCGGCGGATATCGTTGCTGGAAATCATTTCGAAGGACTTAGGCGACGCGCGCGCGTTGCTCAAGCGGCAGTGGCATCAGGCCAGCCGCGGCACGCGATTCAGGCCTTTGCCGAAACCAGCCAGATCGCGGCGGGCAAGGCGACCTGGCCGTCGACGCGATAATCGGCAAAGGCCTGTGCGAGGCGCTGCTTGGCGATGGCTTCGACCTCGGGCCCGGCCTCGCGCACCGCCCGCGCTGCCGGGCCGATGCGCAGCGCGAAATGCACCGCGGCGGCAACCGGATCCTCCCCCTCCCCCATTACCATGCCGAACGGGAGCGCGTGAAAGGCGATATCCTGCCACCCGGCCGCGGCCAGCATGGCGCCGGTATATTCGGGATCGGCAAAGGCGAACGGCCCCGGCGCGTGGGGATCGGTTGCCGGCTGCGGCGGCAGCACATCGGCTAGCAGGCGCAGCGGCAGCGTGCCCCACAGATTGTCGTCGGCGGCTTGCCAGCAGGCGAAGCACAGCCGGGCGCCGGGGCGGGCGAGGCGAAACAGATTGGCAAAGGCGGCCACCGGATCGGCAAAGAACATCACGCCGAAGCGCGACACGAGCAGATCGAAGCCATCGGCTTCGTCAGCAAACGTGGCTGCATCGGCGTTGCGGAATTCGGCGTCGCTGAGCAGTTCTTCAGCGCGTTCGCGGGCGCGGGCTAGCAGCGGCTCGGAGATGTCGAGCCCGATGACAATGCCGTCGTCGCCCGCCGCGCTTGCCAGCGCCAGCGTCGTTTCGCCGCTGCCGCAGCCGATATCGAGGATGTGCTCACCGGGTTGTGGTGCGGCGAGCGACAGCAGCGCCGTTGTCACCGGCGTAAGGGCATGATCCATGCGGTCCTGCATCCGCACCCAGGTCTCGCCGACCTTGCCGTTCCAATATTCGATCTGTTCGGCGTTGCTCATGGCGCTGGCTTTCACGGAAGTTTCTGGAACAGGCCGGTGACGCGGCGCATCAACGGTGTGAAAAGTTTCGCCTGGCCGGGCTGTTCGGCGGCAAAGCGGATGATTTCCGACAGCGTCGGATAGGCATAGGTCTGGTTGGCGAGATCGGACAGCGTCAGCTTGCCGCTGACTGCAAAGCCGAGCAGCGGCAGCAATTCGCCGGCATGGGCGCCAACGATGGTGGCGCCGACGACCCGATTGCCGACTGCCATGATCTTGATAAAGCCGCGCACATCATGTTCGGCGATCGACCGGTCGATGTGATCGAAATCATGGCGCAGGACCTCGACCTTGGGGTGTTTTTCGCGCGCTGCCGTTTCGGTCAGGCCGACCTGGGCAAGTTCGGGGTCGGTATAGGTGACCGCCGGCAGCGCCGAATAGTCGGCGGCCTTGCGGAACGGGAACAGCGCGTTCTGGATGGCGCAGCGGGCATCCTGGTTGGCGGCATGGGTCAACCGCGGGCCATCGCGGCAATCGCCGATGGCGTAGATGCGCGGGTTCGACGTGCGGAGATGCTTGTCGACGCTGATGCCCGCCTTGGTCGATGCGACCCCCGCGAGTTCGAGGCCATAGCCGCCGAGCCGCGCCGCACGCCCGGCGGCCACGAGCAGGTGCGTGCCGGCAATGGCACTGCCGTCGGTGAGCGTAAGGGTGATCGCGCCGGCGCTGCCGCCGACCGACTGGATGCCGGTGGTTTCGTGGAGCGCAACGCCATCGGCAAGCAGTTGCGCGCGGACAACCGAAACGGCTTCGGGGTCGTCGCGTGGCAGCAGGGTGCCGACATCGACCAATGTCACCTTGCTGCCGAGGCGGGCGAAGGATTGCGACAGCTCGCAACCGATGGCACCGCCGCCGATGATGACCAAATGGCCGGGCTGGTCGGCAAGATCGAAGATGTCTTCGTTGGTGCGGAACGGCACGTCATGGATGCCCGGGATCGGCGGTATGGCGGGATCGGAACCGGTGGCGATGACGATACGGCGCGCGGAGACCGTCTTGCCGCCGACGACAATCGTGTCGCGGCCGGTGAAGCTGGCATGGCCGAACACGACCTCGACACCCCAGGCTTCGAACACCTGCGGGGAATCATGCGGCTCGATCGTCGCGATCGCCGACTGCACCGCAGTGCGCGCCTCGGTCCAGTCGACCGCCGCACCGCCCCGCGCCCTGGCGGCAATGGCGATCAGCGCCTTTGACGGGACACAGCCCGTGTAGAGGCATTCGCCGCCGAGTCGGTGCTTTTCGATGAGCAGGGTGCTGGCACCGAGTTGCGCCGCGCCGCCGGCGACCACCAGCCCGGCAGCGCCGCCGCCGATGACGATGATATCGTAGTGCGAACGGGCGGGCTGCGATCGGTCGCGGTCGGCGGGCGGGAAAGCGTTCATATCGGATAGTTCGGCCCGCTTTGGGGGCTGCGGTCAACCGCCGAATGCGCGGCCGCCGCAATATCCCGAACCCGGCCCGCCGCAAATCACGACGGGCCGGGCCAGAGGGAACCTACATTTCGGCGGAATCGCCGTCTTCGGCCTCGGGGCCGGCCATCAGCGCCTCGGAAATGCCCGCCGTATTGTCGCGAATGATCTTTTCGATCTTCGCGGCCATTTCGGGATGTTCCTTCAGATATTTCTTGGCGTTTTCACGGCCCTGGCCGATGCGGATCGAGTCATGGCTGAACCAGGCGCCGGACTTTTCGACGACACCGGCCTTGACGCCAAGGTCGAGAATCTCGCCGATCTTGGAGATGCCTTCGCCATACATGATGTCGAATTCGACCTGCTTGAACGGCGGCGCGACCTTGTTCTTGACGACCTTGACCCGCGTGGTGTTGCCGACAACCTCGTCGCGATCCTTGATCTGGCCGGTGCGGCGAATGTCGAGGCGCACCGAGGCATAGAATTTCAGCGCATTGCCGCCGGTCGTGGTTTCGGGATTGCCGTACATCACGCCGATCTTCATGCGCAGCTGATTGATGAAGATCACCATGCAGCGCGAACGGCTGATCGAGCCCGTCAGCTTGCGCAGCGACTGGCTCATCAGTCGCGCCTGCAGGCCGACATGGCTATCGCCCATTTCGCCTTCGATTTCGGCGCGGGGCACTAGCGCGGCCACCGAATCGACGACCAGAACGTCGATGGCGTTCGAACGCACCAGCGTGTCGACGATCTCCAGCGCCTGTTCGCCAGTGTCGGGCTGCGAGACGATCAGCTCATCGATGTTGACGCCCAGTTTCTTGGCATAGGCCGGATCGAGCGCATGTTCGGCATCGACGAACGCCGCCGTGCCGCCGCCTTTCTGCGCCTCGGCAATCGCGTGCAATGCCAGCGTCGTCTTGCCCGAACTTTCCGGGCCATAGATTTCGATGACGCGGCCGCGCGGCAGGCCGCCGATGCCGAGCGCGATGTCGAGCCCCAATGAGCCCGACGAAATCGCCTCGACCTCCATCGTCTCCTTCGAGCCCAGTTTCATCACCGAGCCCTTGCCGAACGCCCTGTCGATCTGGGCGAGAGCTGCCTCGAGCGCCTTTTGCCTGTCCATGCCGCCGTCTACCACCTTCAATGCCGCTGCCATGATATCCGCCCTTTCGTAAACGTCTGCCGCAACACGTCAATGACCGTTTCGTACCGTATTTGTTCCTGTAGAACAAGAGCGGAACAGACAAAAATCACGGCGCTGCGAAATGTGGGGAAATCAGGGCGTTGCGCGGTGGGCGGCGGCGATCGCGGCGACCAGATCGGTAAGCGCGAACGGTTTGGCGATGAAGCGCACGCCCTGTGCGTCGGCGGCACGATGCAGCGGTGGTTCGGCAAAGCCCGACATAAGCACGACGGCGAGGCCGGGCCGCAACGCCAGCGCGCGGGATGCCAGTTCGACGCCATCGATGCCGGGCATCATAACGTCCGAAACCAGCACATCGAACACCGCCTCCGAATCAAGCCTGGCCAGCGCCACGACGGCATCGGGCGCCGCCACGACATTGACACCGGCGCGTTTCAGCCCGCGTTCGAGAATGCTGCGCACCGCGGCGTCATCCTCCACCAGCAGCACGCGCAACCCGGTGATCGGTTCGGCCGGTGCCAATGCCACCGGCGCCCGCGGTGCCTCCGCCTGCCGCGGCACCGCCGGCAGGAAGATGCTGAACGCCGTGCCCTGCATCTCGCCGTTCGAGCGCACGAAGATATAGCCGCCGCTCTGCTTGACGATGCCATAGACGGTCGACAGCCCCAGTCCGGTGCCCTGCCCCATCGGCTTGGTGGTGAAAAACGGTTCGAAGATCTTGCCAGCGATGGCGGGCGGAATGCCGGCGCCGGTATCGCTGACCTCGATCAGCACATGATCGGCATGGGGGATGATGCGATGGCCGAAGGTCGCGATGTCACCTGCCGCGACATCGCTGAGCCGGATCGACAGCAGCCCGGCGCCGCCCATCGCATCGCGGGCGTTGACCGCCAGGTTGACGATGATCTGTTCGATCTGGCCGGGATCGGCGCGCACCGCGCACCGCAAGGCGCCGCCGATGTCCAGCGCCACCCCCTGCCCCAGCAATTGCGCCAGCAGCGGCCGCAACGCCTCGATCAGCGGCAACAGGTCGAGGATCTGCTGGCGCTGCGGCTGTTGCCGGGCAAACGCCAGCAATTGTTCGACCAACGCCGCCGCGCGCCGGCCGTTGCGGCCGATCTCGTCGAGGCTGTCGTGATCGGGGCTGCCGGGCGGATGGCGTTCGAGCAACTGGTCGGTCAGCGCCAGCACCGCGGTCAGGATATTGTTGAAATCATGTGCGATGCCGCCCGCCAGCTGCCCCACCGCCTGCATGCGGGTGGCGGCGGCGACCTGCGCCTCCAGCCGCTGCTGGTCACGGATATCGCGCAACGCCATGACAGCGGCCGCCCCCAGGCCCGGCGGCACCGGCGTGATGGTGATGATCTGCTTGTCATCCGGGCGGTTTTGCAGCGCGGCGCGCACCTCCAGGCTGATGTTGCGGTCGATGGACTGGGCAACCGCGGCCGCCAGATTGTCGGCATCATCGGCCACCACCAGCCATTCGGGCCGCGCGCCGGGGCGGCAGCCGGCGCCGACGGTGGCAAACAGCGCATCATTGCCAATGATGATGCGACCGCTGCTCGACAGCACCGCCAGCGCCATCGGCAGGGTCATCAACAGCTGGCCGATCCACGGATTGACCTGGCCATCGGCATAGGGCGCCGGCCAGCCCAAGG
>JBBQKM010000057.1:0-11409 GCA_038326915.1 Sphingomonadales bacterium | reverse complement strand
CGCCATTGGGGCTGCGGTTGACCAAGGAGGGGCTTGCCATGGCGATAGACGCCCCCAGCCTCGAGGCGGCGATGGCGATCGAAAACCGCAACCAGACGCTGTGCGCGCAAAGCCAGGATTTCGCCGAAGGCATGCGCGCCTTTATCGAAAAGCGCACCCCCGTCTACACTGGCCGCTGACAGGAGCCCCCGGATGACGCACCCCCGCTACCCGCACGTCTTCACGCCGCTCGATCTCGGCTTCACGACGCTGAAGAATCGCATCCTGATGGGGTCGATGCATACGGGGCTGGAGGATATTCCCGGCGGCTTCGAACGCCAGGCCGCCTATTTCGCCGAACGCGCCCGCGGCGGGGTCGGCATGATCATCACCGGCGGCATCATCCCCAACCATGAAGGCGGCGGCGGCAGCAAGCTGTCGACTCCGGAAGAAGCCGCCGACCACCGTATCGTCACCGAGGCGGTTCATGCCGCCGACCCGGACGTCAAGATCTGCATGCAGATCCTCCACACAGGCCCGCTGGCGATGACGCCCGACGCGGTGGCGCCCTCGGCGATCCGCTCGCGCATCGGCAAATATGTCCCCAACGAACTCGATGAAGACGGCATCGAAAAACAGCTCGGCGATTTCGCCCAATGCGCCGCGATGGCCAAGCTGGCGGGCTATGACGGGGTCGAGATCATCGGCTCGGCCGGCTATCTGCTGTCGGCCTTCCTTGTCGAAAAGACCAATCTGCGCACCGACCAATGGGGCGGGCCGTTCGAAAACCGCATGCGATTCCCTGTCGAGGTCGTGCGCCGTGTCCGCGCCGCCGTCGGCCCCGACTTCATCGTCATCTTCCGCATCGCCGCGATGGACATGCTCGAAGGCGGCATGGCGTGGGACGAGGTGGTGACGCTGGCCAAGGCGGTCGAAGCCGAAGGCGTCACCATCATCAGCACGCATTTCTGCTGGCACGAGGCGCAGGTGCCGACGATCGCGACGATGGTGCCGCGCGCTGCGTTCGCCGGGGTGACCGGGCGGCTGCGCAAGGAAGTTGGTGTTCCCGTCATCACCAGCAACCGCATCAACATGCCGGCAGTCGCCGAGGCCGTGCTGGCGCGCGGCGATGCCGATCTCGTCTCGATGGCGCGGCCGATGCTTGCCGACCCCGATCTGGTGCGCAAGGCAGCAGAGGGCCGCGAGGACGAGATCAATACCTGCATCGCCTGCAACCAGGCCTGCCTCGATCACACCTTCGGCGGCAAGCTGACGAGCTGCCTCGTCAACCCGCGTGCCTGCCGCGAGACCGAGCTCAACTACCCCCCGGTGACGCTGGTGCGCCGCATCGCTGTCGTCGGCGCTGGCCCCGCCGGCCTCGCCTATGCCGTCACCGCTGCCCAGCGCGGCCACCAGGTGACGCTGTATGACGCCGGCCCACGCATCGGCGGCCAGTTCAACCTTGCGGCGCGCATCCCGGGCAAGGAGGAGTTCAACGAGACGCTGCGTTACTACGCCCGCATGATCGAAAAGCTGGGCATCGACCTGCGGCTCGACACCCGCGCCGATGCGGCGATGCTGACGGGGTATGACAAGGTCGTCATTGCCACCGGAATCACCCCGCGCACGCCAGACATTGTTGGCATCGATCACCCCAAGGTCGCCAGCTATGTCGATGTCATCATGGGCCGGCGCAGCGTCGGCAAGACCGTTGCCATCATGGGCGCCGGCGGAATCGGCTTCGACGTCGCCGAACTGATCACCCATGAAGGCACGTCGGCGGCGATGGACATCGGCGTCTTCGCCCGCGAATGGGGCATAGATTTCGCCAATCACCCGCGCGGCGGTGTCACCGGCATCACCCCCCAGGTCGCCCGCGCCGACCGCGAGGTGACGTTGTTGCAACGCAAGGCCAGCGCGCCGGGCAAGGGCCTTGGCAAGACCACCGGCTGGACCCACAAGCTGACCCTGCAACGCCGCGGCGTCCAGATGGTCGGCGGCGTCGATTATCTGCGGGTGGACGACGCAGGCCTGCACACGCTGGTCAACGGCGAACCCCGCCTGTTCGCCGTCGATACGGTGATCGTCTGCGCCGGCCAGGTGCCGCTGCGCGCGCTGTACGACGAACTCGTTGCGGCGGGCATCTCGGCCGAACTCATCGGCGGCGCTTATGAAGCGATGGAGCTCGACGCCAAGCGCGCTATCAACCAGGCGTCGGAACTGGCAGCGGTAGCGTGATCGCTGAGGGGAAGCGGCTGAGTCGAAGAGATTCGAATTACAATAGAATCTAATAAAACCAATGTTTTGTATCGATGTGATCCGTTTTCTTACTCACAGTCTTACCCGTAAACAGCGATTCGCTGAATCGGACATCAATCGTCGGTTAGTTTAGCTTTTGCCGCTTCGATGGCGGCTTCAAGAGCCGGTCCATTCGGTGTGTTTTGGATGGGTGCAGCCTTCGGTCGCCAGCTTCCGGCGCCTATCCCTGCTTCGCGGCGGGGGGCACGCCTGGGCATCAACCCCATCGTCGGCGAATTCTGCCTCTACCCCCAGAACGCAGAGACGCGGTCGATGACCCAATAGCTGGCAATGCCGCCAATCGCATAGGCCGGCACGATTGCTGCTGTCGCGGTGTGGAAGCGCCCTGCCGTCAGGCGCCTGACCAGTGCCGAGAGCAGCAACACCCCGGCGATGAACAGCAATTGCCCGATTTCGACACCGACATTGAAGAACAGCAGCGCCAGCGGAATGGCGTTCTGCGGCAGGCCGACTTCGGCCAGCGCGCCTGCGAAGCCCAGGCCGTGGAGCAGCCCGAAGCTGAACGCCACCAGCCAGGGTTTTCGCGCGGCCAGTCCTTCGCGGCCTTGCGCCTGTTGGACGATTTCACTGGCGACAAAGACGATCGACAGCGCGATGGTCGCTTCGACCGGCGGGCCGGGCACGGTGATGAAGCCCAGCGTCGCCAGCGCCAGCGTGATCGAATGGGCGATGGTAAAGGCGGTGATCGTCCACAGCAGACGCCGCGTGCCCTTCACCAGGATGACCAGCGCCAGCACGAACAGCAGGTGATCGATGCCCATAAGGATATGTTCGATGCCGAGCAGGGTGTAGGTCTGGACGACTTCCCACCGGCCGGGGCTGGCGGTGACGGCAAAGCCGGGCGAGCCTTGCAGCACACGGCCAAGCTGTTCGCTGCCATCGGCGCGGGCAACGCGAACCAGGATGTCGATGGGGGTGACCGCCTGTTCGGGAAAGCCGATCGTCTGCCCGTTCAGCCCGCCGGGCACATCGATGCGCCAGCGAATCACGGCGGCACCGTTGGCAAAGCTGCTGCGCCGGGCAGTCGTTTCGCGCGTGCCGGGCGGAAACACCGGCTTGAGCTTCAGCGTCGTTGATTCATCGAGCGCCGGAACCTTCCACAGCACGTCATAGCTGTTGGCGCCGCGCTCGGTCAGTTGCAGATAGGCCGGCTTGAACTCATCAGCGGCTACGGGGGCGGCGACCAGCAGCAGCAATGCCAATAGCCAGCGGATCACGGCTTGCTCTCGATTACCACGTCATATCTGGCACGCGCCCGGGCATAGCTTGCCTCCTTGGCGGCAAGGCGGCGATCATTCTCCCATTCGCGAACCACCTTGGCGCGAACATCGGCAAGCGGCGGGACCTTCGGCGGCGCCAGTGCGGTCAATCTGACCAGATGGACGCCGACCCCCGATCCGATCGGCCCTGACCACTGCCCGACCGGCAGCTTGACCAGCGCCTTGGCAAAATCCGAGCCGAAATCGCGCGCGACCAGATCCGTATCGGCGGCGGTCACGTGCGGGGGCAGCATGGATTGCTGGCCCATCCCGGCGGCACTGGCGCCAGCGTTCAGCCGCGCCCTTGCCGCCGCGACGCTTGCCGGCGTATCGGGCCCTTGCGGGTTGAAATAGACCTGGTCGAAACTCACCATCGCGGGCGTCAGGAACGTGTCGCGGTGGTTTTGCAGATGGGCGTCGAGCACTGCGTCGGTCGGCGCGGCGTCGGCACCTTCTTCTTCGGCCATCACCTCGACCTTCTGGCGGATGCGGCGCTTGATGACCGGGTCATCGCGCTCCAGCCCCTGCGCCAGCCCCTCGCGATACAGGATTTCGTCGCGTACGGCCGTCTCGATCATCGCGGTCAGTTGCTCCGGCTTGGGCGGGCCACCCCAAAGCTGCGCATACTGGCGAACCATGTCATCGACCTTGGCCTGCGATATGACGATCTTGCGCCCGGCTGCATCGCCCGGGCTAATGACGCCGTAAAGCAGGAAAAGCGCCGCCCCGATCAGCAGGAAATGCAGGAGAGGCTCACGCAACATGGAACGGATGTTCAATCGATACTCCGGCCAATAGCGCCATCGGCGTCTTGATCAGCTTTTTGATCGCCCCGACCGGCAATCAAATCGTTTTGCCCGGGGTATACCATATCGGCGAGGTATAGGCGCGTTCCTGGATGCTCGCCGGCACATCGGTCGGCAGCTTCACGCCGAAATGCTTGGCATCATAAGTGGTCCAGCGCGGCGTCGGGATTTCGAGGACGCGGACGTAGTAGAACGCTTTTTGCGCAGGATCGAACGCCGGGTCGGCCCAGCTGGCGCTGAGCGTGGCAGCGCCGATGTTGTTGGTATAGCTGGAATCGGCGATGTTCACCGTGTTGCCGACCGCCGGCAGCCGGCCGTTGGCGTCGGGCTTGCGATTGCCGCTCCACGCCACGTCATAGACCAGTTCATGGGTCTTGCCGGCCTTGTCGAGCCAGCCCTTGACGATCTGCACCCGGTCGAGATTGGCGGCATCGGGGTCCTTTTGCGCCTGGACCAGCAGCACCGGCACCTTGCCCTTGGGCGCTGCCTTCAGGTCGCCGCCCATCGGGACGCCATGGGCATAGGCATTCTTGGCGAAATCGCTGCGTTTCACGTCTTGTGGCGTAAAATCATAGCCGGCAAAGGTGCGGACCCGCAGCCGGGTCCCGGTGGTGGAAAACACCTCCTTGCGCTTCATCGCGTCCCACAGATCGGCGCGGGTGTTGCTTTTCGCCCAAACGCCAGCGAGGCCGGAAGCCGACGATTCACGGGCGTACATTTGCGAGCCGGGAGGCGCGGTCCGTCCCGCCATAACCTCGTCGAACCGGATCGGATCGGCCGATGGCTCCACCGGCACAACCTTGCCAAAGAAATTATTCTCCTGCGTCGTCGTTAGCGAGGTATGCGCGTCAGTCGAACCGATCATGCCGAATTTGAACGGGTTGACGCCAAGCTTTGCCTCATAGGCCAGACCGCGCTTCAGCGCTTCGCGCACCGGCTCCTTGCGCAGCATTTCTGCTGTCTTCTTTACTGGGCCGAAGCTGCCACGGTTCCAGCGTTCGAAATTGGCGAATTCATCGGTCGGCGATGTCGCCGGGTCGGTTTCGGCATCGCCCTTGATCTGGGTGGCTTCGTACAACGGCTCCCACCGCATGCGGGTCGTCGCATAGGCCGTGTCGATCGGTTTCTTGGTGATCAGCGTGACGTCGTCGAACATCAGGCCGTTCGACAGATTGCCGCCGTGCGGAATGGCGAGCACACGGCCGCCAGTCTTCTTTTCATACGCGGCCATCCAATCCCACAAGCGCTCGGGGTCGGTCGAATCGAATTGCGAGATCGGCAATAGCTGGTCCGCCTCGGCCTTGCCGTCGCGGTAGATGACATTGCGATGCAGGTTGTTCCCGTCGGGCATCGACGTCCATTCATAGCCGATGAACGCGGTGAACTTGCCGGGCTCGTTGTATTTCTCCGCAGCGGCGGTTTCGCGGGCCCACATGACGGACTGCAGCCGGTTGTCGCCTTTGAATGGGTCATTGAGGGTGTTCAATTTTTCGACCCACATGTCATAGGCCTTGATGCTGTTTGCCAGCACGCCCGAACGCACGAGGTCGTAAACCTGCTTGCCCCACGGGTGAGTCGCAACGATCTGATTGCCTTCGGTTATGCCCGGAGCAAGCCCAAGATTTTCGCTATGATCGCTGACCACGAGGAAGTCGTACGGACGCTGCAGCCGAACCGGCAACCCGGTGCTCGACGTTACCTGCTCACCCTTGGCAAAGCGATAAGCGTCCTCCGGTCCAAGCGTGTTGCCGAGCATACCGGCGTCGGTTGAATAGGAAGTGTGGAGATGGGTATCGCCATAATAGGGCCGGCTGCCATCATCGGCGGCAGGGGTGTGGTCGCCGGCCAGATAGGGCGAATAGTCGGCGGATGCCTTGGCACCGGTCGTCGTTCCGGCGGCCGTCTTGCCAGCGGTCTGGCCAGGCTTGTCCGACGGCGCGGAGCATGACGCGAGGGCGAGCATCCCGGCGCCCAGCCAGCGCGCTTTTGATGAATGTGCCATGTCGTCGTCTCCCCGCGAACCACGTGATTACAGGATGGCAATTACCATCCCGATCGGCGATAAATTGGCTAGAATTGGTCGGTTGTGATCGGGGTGGGAATGACAGTTGCGGCGGCGCAGTTGCTGACGCGGGATGGCTGGCTGGGCCACCAGCCCACCGCCTTCCAGGCCGCGCTGCTCGATATCGTCATCTGGCGGCACGTCGAGGCCGGCACCACGATCAACTACGCCGGCGACGCCGATGGCGGCATCTGGGGCGTGGCGCAGGGCCAGCTCGACATGATCAGTGCGGTCAGCGCGGTCGATTCCCCCGTCGCGGACATCCATTTGCCCGGCAGCTGGGGTGGGATGGCGCCACTGCTCGGCCGCACCCGGGTTTCCAACGGCACCGCGCGCATCCCGACGCTCATGGCGGTCGTGCCGCTGTCGCGCTTGCAGCAGTTGCTTGGCCAGCACCCCGAATGGTGGGAATGCATCGCGCAACTGGCGATGGATTTCGCCGTGCATTACGGCGGCGCCACCGGCGATCTGTTGATCCGCGATTCTCGCCAGCGCTGCATCGCCGTGCTGCTGCGGCTCGCCGATTGCCGGCACGTCGATCGGGCAATGCCGCCGACGATCATTATCAGCCACGGCGACCTTGCCGCCGCATCGAACATGTCGCGCCATCCGGCCGGCGAAGTGCTGCGCGAACTCGATGCCCTCGGGCATATTGATCTTGGCTACCGGCAGGTCACCATTCTCGATGCCCTGGCGTTGCGCGCCATTGCCGACGGCTGATCAGGCCGGCGAATACCAGATCGGCGAGGTGAAGGCGCGTTCCTGGTGCGTCTGCGGGATATTCGCCGGCATGTTCTCCTTGAACCGAACCTGGTCGAACGCCGTCCAGCGCGGGGTCGGGATTTCGAGAACGCGGACGTAATAGACCGCCTTCAGTTTCGGATCGAAATCCGGGTCGGTCCAGCGCGCGATCAAGGTTGCAGCGCCGATGCTGTTGGCATAGCTGGCCGTGGCCACATCGACGGTGTTGCCCACCGGCGGCAGCTTGTCATCCGGTCCGGGTTTGCGGTCACCGGCCCACTTGACCTCGTAGACCCGTTCCTGCGTCTTGCCATCGGCGCCCAGCCAGCCCTTGATGATCTGCACCCGGTCAAGATTGGCGCCATCGGGGTCCTTCATCGCCGCGATCAGGAAGGTTGCGGGCTTACCGGCGGGGCCGACCTTCAGGTCACCGCCCATCGGGATGCCCTTGGCATAGCCGGCCTTGGCGACATCACCGGCTGCATCGGCGTCGGCGAAATCATAGCCGCCGAAAAAGCGTACGGTTATGCGCGGGCCGGTCGTCGAAAAGGTTTCGCGGCGCATCATCGCATCCCAGATCGCGCCGCGGGTGTTGGACGTCGCCCATACGCCGGTATAGCCGGCAGCGGCTTGTTCCCAGCTGCGATGCCCGCCGGGGCCCTTGCCGCCGACGACGATCGGCGCCCAGCGGCCGGGGCGCGGCTCGACGCTCTTGAACTTGCCCCAGAAATTATCCTCTTCGGCGGTGGTCAGCCCGGTGTGCGTGTCGGTGCCCGATTCCGCGCCATATTTGAACGGGTTTGCACCCAGTTTTGCTTCGATTTTCAGGCCGTTTTTCAAGGCTTCACGGTAATATTCGGTGCGCACCATGCCCGGCGACTTGACGACGCCGTTCAGATTGCCGGTATCCCACAAATCCCAGCTGGCGAATTCATCGGCGGGTGACAGGCTGGGGTGGCTTTCGCTCTGGCCCTTCATCTGGGTCAGTTCGAAAAGCCGCTCCCAACGCTGGCGGTTCCTGGCATAATCCGCCGTTATCGGCGTGCCGTCGAACCGCTGCTCCTCGAACATCCGGCCGTTCGACAGATTTCCGTTGTGCGGAATGGCCAGCACCTTGCCGCCGGTGCGCTTTTCGTAACTCGCCATCCATTCCCACAGTTTCTCGGGGTCTTCCGATTTGAAGGTGGTCAGCGGCAGCATCAGCTTGGCGCGCAGCGCGCCATCGCGGTACACCACATTGCGGTGCAGATTGTTGCCGCCGCCGGCGTTGCTCGTCCATTCATAGCCGATCAGCGCGGTGAATTTGCCCGGGTTGTCGTATTTGTCGGCAATGTCGGCGGTCTTCCACCAGGCGGACACCATCCAGCGCGGGTTCTTCAGCTGTGTCGGCAATTTCTTGTTGGACTGAAGGTCGACCAGTTCGAGGACGGTTTTCTTGCGCGCCATCTCGTCATCACCGTTCAGCGCCTCATACATTTTCTTCAGGAACGGGTCGGAAATCATCTTGGGATTGCCGGCGGCGATTTCGTTGATCGTGCCCATGGCGTCCGAATGGTCGGCGATGACCATCCAGTCGAGCGGGCGGCGCAGCTTGACGCGCTGGCCGGTGTTGGACTTGATCTCCGCGCCGCTCGCCAGCCGGAACGCGTCCTCGGGGGAGGTGACCGCACCATCGAGCCCGGCGTCGGCCGACCAGCCGGTGTGGACGTGCGTATCGCCGAAATAGGCGCGCTCGGGATAGGCCGTTTCGACGATGGCATCTTGAGAAGACGATGAAGACGCCGTCGAACGTTTCGGCGCGCGGTCGCACCCAGCGAGCGCCATCAGTCCGGCACTCGCGATTGCCGAAATCACCATTCTCGTCGTCATGTCCGCTTTCCCGTTGTTCCCGCTTTGGAAACCCAGCGCACGGCACGCATCTGAACTTTAGGGGTGCGCTCCCAAAGCCATCATTCTGCGACCGGCGAAATCGCCCTGAAGTGAACTATGGCCCGGCTGCCAATCAGCCAGGCCATAATCCTCGGATATGATTTACTTGGCCGCCTGCGCAGCCTTGGCGGCTGCCAGATTGGCTTGGCAGGGGGCGGACGCCTTGGCGGCGTTGGCAATCAGACACGCCTGGATCTTGGCCTTGTCACGCGTCCGTACTTCGCTGCCGCACAGCTTCTGCGCATCGGCCTTGCACGCACCCGGGTTCGGCGCGGTCTGCGCCGTTGCGGCACTGGCCAGACCGAGCGAAACGACGGCAAACAGCATTTGCAACTTCATGTGGATCTCCTTCGTTGCGACGTTGAGTTCAACGGGAAATTGGTCGCTCAAGTCCCCGATGTTGGTGAAACGTTTCGCGGGATTTCATCCCAGATTAAGGCCCGAAATGGCCGAGAACCGCACGACCGCCATGCCGCGCACCCAGCCAGAACCGTCAGAATGTGTAGCGAACATTGAACCGGAACCCGTCACCGTCCGGCGCCGGATCGTTGCCGGCAACAATCCCGCCATAGGTTGCCGATACCCCGAATGCCGGGGAAAAATTCATGCCCGCAGTGACCCCGGCGCCCATCCAGGTCTTGCTGTTGTCATCGCTGACATCATCGGTGGTGGTGTTGCCGCCGCTGTTGCCGGTGACATCGAGCGAGGCCCAAATGGCGCGGTTGAAATTGTGCGTCAGGTGACCTTCGAGGCGGAACAGCGCCGACTGCGTGCGCTTGCCGGCGCGGAAAGGTTCGTTGTTGACGGTGTAGAAGGTGACGCTGGGGACGAATTCGATCGTTGTCATGTTGGGCGAGACAAAGGAGCCGCCGAGGGTCCAGCCGAGCGGCGTGCCGAACCGGAAGGCCCAGCGGTTGGTGCCGAGGTTGAGCAGCTTGTCACCGTCATAGGCGCCGGTCGGGGCCGTGACCCAGGCCATGGCGCCCAGCGAAAAACCCGGCTTGAACTGCACATACTGCTGACGGGTCAGGGCCGGCGAGCCAACCAGTCCGACAATGGCGGCAACGCTGATGTCGCCAAGGCCGCTGCTGCTGGTTTCCCGGATGATGGTGTTGTTGCCCAAAGGCCCGGTGATGATTGCCTTGCCACGAAGTTCGCCGAACGGCGCGAGGACGACTATGCCGGCCGCATTGCCGCCGATATCGAAGGTGCGAGTATACTGGAGGACGCCGACGTCGACATTGACATCGGCACCCTTGATGGCGGTGGCGGGATCGAGCGAGCTGTTGGTGTTCTGGAAAATGCCCAGCAGGTTGATGTTGTTGGTGCCGACCGGCACCGGGAAATAGGCGCGCGGACCGTCATCGATGGCGAGCGCCGGCGAAGCCGCGGCGCCCAGTGTTGCGACGAGCGCCAGTTTGAGTGTTGACTGCATCAGGTTGGTGTCCTTGGAAAGGGATTGGCTCATTTCGCCGGAACGGCGGTCGGGAATTTCCAGCTGCCGTCGAGGATTTCGGCGCGCGGCCGATAAAGCCGAACGATGTAGTTCCAGCCCGGCATGATGTTGATGAAATTGGCGGCCTTGGGGTCGCCGCCGAACCGGACGGTCGTCGTCCCGCCCTTGTCCGGCTTGGCGGTGACATTGTTCACCGAAACGGCGCTGATCGGCGCCTCATAGAAACCCTTGCCGTTGTAGGCGGTCACCGACCAGAAGCCGTCGACAGGCACCTTTCCGACCGTCAGAGTATAAGCCTGCGTACCGTCCGGGTTCGGCACGGTCTGGTTGAGATAGATCGCATCTTTTTCAGCATTGCCACCCCAGCCACCGGCGGTGGCAAACAGCCGGCGCACCGGATCGACCTCACCTTCATCGCCAAAGGCGCCCTTGGCGCCCGGCATGTAGCGCGCGCCGGCGAGCAGCGCGGTGCGCACCGCCATCCGCTGGTCCTGGTCCCAATCGGGAACTTCAAAACTGCCAGATTTATCCTGCGAGACGGCGACCCTGTCCTGCAGCATGGCGGCGGACTGCCGGTCCCTGGCGTCGTTGGGGTCCATGAAGGTCCGCACCATGACATAGGCATAGCGCGTGCCGACATTGTCCTGCGTCAGGGTCACCGGCCCAGGGCCATAGGAGACGTGTTTGATGTAATGGTCCTCGCTCAGGACGAGCAGCGACTGGAACCGTTTTCCGGCGTCCGGCATCGTGATCGTCACCGGTGTCGCAAGATCAAATACACCGACGCTGTAGGGCGTATCGAGGTTGGTGCGGATGACGCTTTGCTTGTCGACCGGCACCGGGCCGCGAGCGTGACAC
>JBBQKM010000056.1:0-11417 GCA_038326915.1 Sphingomonadales bacterium | reverse complement strand
GAGATGCGGCTGCCGGTTACAACGATGGCATCGGCGGGTTCGGCAGCCTCGGCGGCGGCGACCGTCGTGGCCGCGACCGGCACGACCTGCGCCAGCGCCGGCTGGGCGCCGGCGACCAGTGCGGCGACGCCGGCGCCCGCGAGGCAGGCGCGACGCAGCCGGAACTGCGGGATCGGTAATGGCGTCGAATGCAGCATGAAAAGCCCCCTGGTGGCAGTTGATCCGTCCCGCGAAACCTCCCCCAAGGCTGATCGTGTCGGTTCTGCTGCCGGTCAGGGCGGCGTTGGTCGCCCGTCCCGTCGCGGCTCCGCTGCATGCACGCGTCTGTTACAATATCGTCACAAAACCACCCGCGACCCGGCTGCGACAATGCGTCATTCGCCCCACCCGGCCGTCGCAGGGCGCGCCGTAGCGAGGCGAAAAAACCCGGTGACCCGGCGGCGATATCGACCTATCCCGGGCGCACAATCAGGGGTTCCGACATGACATTTCGCACCGCGACGGCAATGACGATCATCCTGGCGGCAGCCGCCGGCGCGGCGCTGGCCCAGACGCCGGCTCCTGCCACGGCTGCCGCCGCCAAACCGCCGAAATGGGATGTCAACGCGCCCCCGGGCATGGCCACCCGCAGCATCCGCATCGCCGTCGACAACGGCAGCTGGATGAACATCGACGTGTCGCGCGACGGCCGCATGATCGCCTTCGATCTGCTCGGCGACATCTACACCATGCCGATTGCCGGCGGCACGCCGACGCGCATCGCGGAAGGGCTGGCGTATGAACAGCAGCCGCGCTTTTCCCCCGATGGCAAGCGCATTGCCTTCACCTCCGATCGCGGCGGCGGCGACAATATCTGGCTGATGAACGTCGATGGCAGCGACAAGCGCCAGTTGACCAAGGAGGATTTCCGCCTGCTCAACCAGCCGAGCTGGAGCCCCGACGGCCGCTTCATCATCGCCAAGAAGCATTTCACCACCGGCCGCTCGCTCGGCACCGGCGAAGTCTGGCTCTACCTCGTCTCGGGCGGCGCCGTCGTGCCGCTGGTCAAGCGCGCCAGCGAACAGCTGCAAAAGGAACTCGGCGAGCCGATCTATGCCCCCGATGGCCGCAGCCTGTTCTACACCCACAATGTCACCCCCGGGCCGATCTTCGAATATGCCCAGAACAGCAACACCGACCTGTTCGATATCGAACGCTATGATTTCGAAACCGGCCAGACGACCAAGGCGGTAAGCGGCGCCGGCGGTGCGGTGCGGCCCACCCCCTCCCCCGATGGCAAGTCGATCGCCTTTGTCCGCCGCGAGCGGGCGCGGTCGAAGCTGTATGTGAAGGACCTGATGTCGGGTGAAGAACGCAAGATCTACGATGCTCTCGACCAGGATGTGCAGGAAACCTGGGCGGTCACCGGCGTCTATCCCAACATGGCGTGGACCCCCGACAGCGGCAGCATCGTCTTCTGGGCCGGCGGCAAGATCCGCCGCATCGGCGCCGATGGCAGCGGCGCCCGCGAGATTCCGTTCAAAGTCGACGACACTCGCACCGTTATCGATGCCACCCACCCGGTCGTCGATGTCGCGCCCGATCGCTTCACGACGAAAATGCCGCGCTGGGCGAGCGTGTCGCCCGATGGCCGGCAGGTGGTGTTCGAAACGCTGGGCAAATTGTGGGTGAAGCCGGCCAGCGGCGGCACCGCGCAGCGCCTGACGCGCGGCGGCAGCGACGAGCTGGAGCTGTGGCCGACCTGGTCGCGCGACGGCAAGGCCATCGCCTTCATCGGCTGGACCGATGCCGGGCTGGGCCAGGTGCGAACGGTCGCGGCCAGCGGCGGCACGGCAAAGACGGTGACCAGCCACCCCGGCCATTACAGCCGCCCGCGCTTTTCCCCCGACAGCCGGACGATCGTGTTCGAAAGCGGCCAGGGCGGCTATCTGACCTCGGCGCGCTGGTCGGAAAACCCCGGCATCTACAAGGTCGCGGCAACCGGTGGCGCGGCAAGCCTCGTCAGCCGTGACGGCAATGCACCGCAATTCGGCGCCGGCAGCGACCGGGTCTTCATGCTCGGCAACGACAAGGGCAAGCGCCAGCTGGTCAGCGCCGACCTCAACGGCGAAGCGAAACGCGTCCATGCCACCGGCGATCTGGTCAGCGATTACCAGGTGTCACCCGACGGCCAGTTCGTCGCCTTCCGCCAGAATTACCAGGCCTATGTGATGCCGCTGCTGCCCGGCAACCAGGACCTGTCCGCCGATCAAAAGGGCGGCGCGCTACCGGTGACCAAGGTGAGCGCCGAAGGTGGCGACTTCATCAACTGGTCGAACAATGGCGCCCGCCTGCACTGGACCAACGGCCCGACGCTGTTCAGCGTCGATACCGCCGCGCTGTTCGGCAACGCGCCCGCCGCCGAGGATGCCCCCAAGTTCAAGCCGCCGACCACCGGCGTATCGCTGGCGATGGAAGTCACCGCCGACAAGCCGAGCGCGACCATCGCGCTCACCGGTGCGCGCATCGTCACCATGGCGGATAAAGACGGCGGCATCATCGCCGACGGCACCATCGTCATCCGCGGCGACCGCATCATCGCCATCGGCCCACGCGGGCAAGTCGCGGTGCCGGCGGGGGCAAAGGTCATCGATGTCGCCGGCAAGACGATCATCCCCGGCCTTGTCGACGCCCACGCCCATGGGCCGCAGGGCGACGACGACATCGTGCCCCAACAGAACTGGTCGGCGATGGCCAATCTCGCGATGGGCACGACGACGATCCACGACCCGTCGTCGCGCGCTGCGGAGATTTTCGTCGCCGCCGAAATGCAGCGCGCCGGCAAGATCCTCGCCCCGCGCATCTTTTCGACCGGCGAGATCATCTATGGCGCCAAGGCCGCCGATGTGTACGCCGAGATCAACACCCTCGACGACGCGCTCGCCCATGTCCGCCGGCTCAAGGCGGCCGGCGCGCACAGTGTCAAGAACTACAACCAGCCGCGCCGCGATCAGCGCCAGATGGTCGTCGCCGCCGCCCAGCGCGAGGGCATGGAGGTCGTGCCCGAGGGCGGTTCGCTCTACACCCAGGACGTGACGCTAATCGCCGACGGCAATTCGACCGTCGAGCACAATGTCCCGCTCGAATATTTCTACGACGATATCGTCAGCTTCTGGACGCAGACCAAAACCAACTACACACCCACGCTGGTCGTGACCTATGGCGGCCCGGCCGGCGACCCCTATTGGCGCGCGCACACCGATGTCTGGACGCACCTCATCCTGTCGAAGCACGCCCCCGCGGCGCTGCTCGCGGCGCAGAATGTGCGCCGCCAGATCGCCGCCGAGGATGATTATGTCGACGCCTGGAGCGCGCGCGAAGCGAAGAAACTCGCCGATCGCGGCGTGCAGGTTTCGATCGGCGCGCATGGCCAGCAAGCCGGGCTCGGCCCGCATTGGGAACTCTGGTCGTTCGTCCGCGGCGGCTGGAGCCCCATTGAAGCGCTGCGCGCCGGCACCATCATGCCGGCGACCTCGCTGGGCTATGCAAAGGACGTCGGTTCGCTCGAAACCGGCAAGCTTGCCGATCTCGTCGTCCTCGATGCCGATCCAACCGTCGATATCCGCAACAGCGACAAGGTGAACGCCGTCATGCTCGGCGGCCGCATGTACGACGCGGCAACGCTCAACGAAGTCGTCACCGGCAACAGGAAGCGCCCGCCCTATTGGTTCGAAGGACCGGGCAATGGCGGCGGCGTGTCGGCTCGGGCAATCGCGGCCGGGCGCGACGGCGACTGAGCGGTCGAAGCCGTCGCCGCACTAACTGCCGGCGCGGCAGGACCCGGCGTCATGTCTTGGTGAGCTTTTTCCAGCCGGCGGACTTCAGGTGGACCGCGAGTGTTTTGAGGTCATAGCGCGCGAGCAGGTGATCGGGGCCGACCGGATAGACCGATACGTCGCCGGCGTTCGTGTTCAGGATCAAGCTGACAGCCATGATCACGTTGATTTCGGGATTATTGTAGCGCTGGGGGTTGCGCGGCATGTTTTCGGCAGGATACCGCGACGTTCCGATCATCGCGCCCCCGACCTGGCGCACATAAATCTGGTGCGAGATCGACCCTTCGGCTGATTCTGAATAGTCGAACAGGCTAGTGCTTTGCGGCTTCTTCATGATGTCCTTCGACCAGCCGACGTTTGAGAGCAGTGTGCCGTTGTACAAAACCGGCTCTTCAACAGCGATCTTGACCTTCGGAATCACCAGCACTTTCTTCGCGACGGCCAATGCTCCGCCTTTGACGTCAGGGTCGGCACTGTCGTGCCGCTCGGGAAGGATAATTATCAGGCCGCTGTTCAAGCCATTCACGAAGACCTCGGCGTCGGGCAGCTTCGCGCTTGGCTCCACCGTGCTTATTTCGTCCTTGGCAACTGCAGTCTGATAAACGTTGTAGGCTGACAGCACGGCCTGGATATTCATCGGCAGGTCAGCCCAGCTATCCATTGCGACATTCCTCGGCATGTGCACAGAGAATCAGAATGGCCTAATATTATGGAAACCGCAAGTTACCTTTGTCGGGACTTGCCTTCGACATGAGATCGCGGAGAAATGCCGTTGCGGGAATTGCATCGCTACTGGCAGTCCCGGAGGATCGAGAGGGATTCGAACCCTCGAGGGGCGTTAACCCCTACACACTTTCCAGGCGTGCGCCTTCGACCACTCGGCCACCGATCCATCCGGGAGCAGGGGCGATAGCTTGCGTGCCGGGCGATGGCAACCCGAAGCCCGACAAAACAGGGCGGCCCCCGGATACGGGAACCGCCCTGCCTGTCACCGGCCCTCCCGGACGAAGCTTACCGCAGCAGCTGCAGCACCTGCTGCTGCGACTGGTTGGCCTGCGCCAGCATCGCCTGCGCCGCCTGGCTGAGCACCTGGCTCTTGGCGAGGTTGGTGGTTTCGGCCGAGAAATCGGCATCGACGATGCGCGACCGCGACGAAACAAGGTTGGTCGAATTCGACGTCAGATTGTTGACCGTCGCTTCCAGCCGGTTCTGCACGGCACCAAGGTTGGCGCGATCGAGGCTGATGCTGTTCAGCGCCTCGTCGATCGAGCTCAGCGCCGCGCTGGCGCCGTCCTGCGTCGTCAGGTCGATATCGGCGACCTTCAGCCCGCCTTCGTCGGAGCCATATTTGTTGGCCTCGAAGCCCAGCGCGGTGAAGTTCGAGGCGGCGCCATAGCCGAGCGAGCCGGCCTCGACCTCGATCCCCTTCGACGACGACAGCGAAACGGTCGCATAGGCGGTCTGCACCGCTTCGCCCACGGTCGGCGCATCGACATCGACCGCGGTCTGCACGCTGTACGCCGTGCCGGTGCCGCGGATGCTGGCGGTGCCAAGGCCGAAGCTCGCCGCCGTCACACCCGTCGAGGTTTCGAACGCGACCGCGACGTTGCGGCCATCGGCAGCGGTCAACTCGAGCCCGCCCTTGCCGTTGTCGCTGGCGGTGACGCCGGTCAGCCCGGTGTATTTGTTGATTTCCTTCGCCACGTTATCCCGCGTCGCCTGCGCCGAATCGGTGCTGAGCAGCGTGATGTCGATGGTGACGCCGTTGATGCCGAGTTGCTTGGTGCCTTCGTTGGCCAGCGCGACGACCGTGGTGACGGTGCCGTCGATGGTCAGCGCATCGGCCTTGGCGGTGACGCCGGTTTCGGCCGAAGCAGCGTTGATCGCGGCGGCAATGGCGATGGCGGAGCCTTCCTTCTTGCTCGATACGACCGTCGTGTCCGACGTGGTGTCATCATCGGCGGTGCTGGCGCGGATGGCGACGCCGTTGATCTTCAGGTCACCCGAATTCAGCGTCAGCGCCGTCGCCGCAGTGGTCGCCACGGCGCGGCTGTCGGTCGTCGCCGCCGACACACCGCGGGCATAGGTGCCGGCCTGCAGCCCGGCGCGCGCGATCCGCCCCGATGTCGTCGAGCCGATTTCGACCGGATTGCCGTTGTTCGACACCAGATTATAGCTGCCCGACTGGGCCCCGACCTTGACGCCGGTGGCGGCGGCGGTGAGCGTCGCCAGCGACACGACGATGTTGCGCCCGTCTGCCGCCTCCAGCCGGATGCCGGCGAGATCGTCACCGGTATCGATGGCGCGCACGCCCGTCTGGCCCGAAATGGCGTTGATCGCATCGGCGACCAGCGTGCGGTTGGCGGCGTTGCTCGTCGTCGTGGTGATCGACGCCGTCGCCTGGCCATTGATGGTGATCGTGCCGGTCAGCGCTGCCGCGGTCTGGGCGCTGCCGGTCATCACCGTCTTGCCGACGACCGCCGAAACGCCGGTCTGGGCACTGGCGCGGTTGATCGCAGCCGCCTTGGCCACCGCCGACGCCGCCTTTTCCGACGACGAGACATTGTCGTCATCGGCCGACGAGGCGCCGATGGTGACGCCGTTGATGACGAGGTCGGATGCCACCAGCGACTGGTTGGCCGACAGGTTGGCCGCCGTCGCCTCGAACGCGCCGGTCGCCGACAGCGCGGCGCTGGCGCCGGTGCCGAGATCGGTGGCGCGTGCCGAACCGATGTTGAGCTTGACCGTTTCACCGGCGCGGCTGCCGGTCTGCAGCAGCACGGCCTTGGCCGAGCCGTCGAGCAGCTTGATGCCGTTGAAATTGGTACGCGCGCCGACATTGTCGATTTCGCTGGTCAGCTGCTTGACTTCGGCCTGCAGCGCCTTGCGATCGTCGCCGGTCACCGTGCCGTTGCTCGCCTGCACCGCCAGCTCGCGCATCCGCTGCAGCATGTTGGTGACTTCGCCCATCGCGCTTTCCGCCGTCTGCGCCAGGCTGATGCCATCATTGGCGTTGCGGATGGCGACCGCCAGCCCGCGGACATCGGCGGTCATGCGCTGCGAAATGGCGAGGCCGGCGGCATCGTCCTTGGCCGAATTGATGCGCTGCCCGGTCGACAGCCGCTCCATCGCCATCGACAGGCCCATCTGCGAGGTGCGCTGGCCATTCTGGGCGGTCAGCGCCGAAAGATTGGTATTGATCACCGTCATGTCTGAAACTCCCGGTTGCGGTTCCCCGGCCTCCGTGGGGTCACGGGGCGCCGTGAACCCGATATCGGCGGGGCTGCGGATTGTTTTACGCTTGGCGCCGTTTTCGCCCTATGAGAGCGCGATGACCGACAGTTTTCCCCTGCATCTGGTTGGGCTGCCCTTTGCCCTGCTGTACCGCGACACCCACCTTGTCATCATCGACAAGCCCGCCGGGCTGGCGGTGCATCCGGGGCCGCAAACCCCCGACAGTCTTGAAGATTTCCTGCCCGACCTGGCGTTCGGCAACCAGCGGCTGCCGGTGATCTCGCACCGGCTCGACCGCGGCACATCGGGCTGCCTGATCGTCGCGCGCCACCCCAAGGCAGTGAAGCGCGTGTCGGCGCTGTTCGAGGCGGGCGAGGTGAAAAAAGTCTATTGGGCGGTGCTCGAAAGCCTGCCCGATGCCGACAGCGGCACCATCGATGCGCCGCTGTTCAAGATTTCGAGCGCCGAGGCCGGCTGGCGGATGATCATCGATCGCCGCGGCAAGCGTGCCGTGACCCATTGGCAGGTCATCGACCGGGCCGCAAAACTCGTCGAATTCCGCCCCGAAACCGGCCGCACCCACCAGCTCCGCGTCCATGCCGCCTCGCTCGGCCACCCGATCCTCGGCGATCCGGTCTATGGTGCCGGCGCGGGGCCGATGCGCCTCCACGCCCGCGCGCTCAGCCTGCCCTATGACGCCGCGGCGCCGCTCACCGTCACCGCCCCCCTGCCCGGCGACTGGCCGTCACAGGCGCTGTTTTCGCCCGCCAACGGCGCCAGCCTGCCGGGTGCCGCTGCGTGATGCGCCGGCTGGCGCCGCTGCTGCTGTGGCTGGCGCTGGGCGCCGCCGGCGCCTTGCCGCACTGGTCGCCGGCGCAGCTCGCCCAGCTGCAATCCTGGCTCGCCGCCATGCCCGCCGACGCCCTGCCCGGCCTGTCCGATGCCGGCCCGGTGCTCGCGGGTGTCATCGCGACCGGCGACCCCCAGGCGATCGACGCCGCCGCCACCGGCACGGCGGTGCGCGTGCTGGAGGCCGAGTATAACGGCTGCTGCCACGCGGCGCTGCGCACCGGCTGGCTGATGCCGCCGCCAAAGCGGCCCGATGCGGCAATCGCTGTCGCCGATGCCATCGCCGCCGACAGCCTGCCGGCGCTGTTTGCCGCGGCACGGCCGTCGCATCCGCTCTATGCCGGGCTGCGCGCCGCCTATGCCGCCGAAACCGATCCCGCCCGGCGGGCCACCATCGCCGCCAACATGGATCGCTGGCGCTGGCTGCCGCGCGACCTCGGCCCGCGCTATCTGCTCGTCAACACGGCGGCGTTCGAGGCAACCTTGTGGGATTCAGGCGCACCGGCCGGGCGCTGGCAGGTCGTTGTCGGCAAGACCAGCACGCCGACGCCGGTGTTTGCCGCCACCATAACCGGCGTCAATTTCAACCCGTGGTGGGAAATCCCCGCCAGCATCGTCAAGGAAAGCGTCGGCGCCATGCTGCGCAACCGGCCGGCGGTGGCGGCACGGCGCGGTTATGTGATCGACAATGGCCGCTATCGCCAGAAACCCGGCCCCGGCAATGCGCTCGGCCAGATGAAGCTGGTGATGCCCAACCCCCATGCGATCTTCCTCCACGACACGCCGAGCAAGGGGCTTTTCGCCGCAAACGTCCGCGCCTACAGCCACGGCTGCGTCCGCGTCGGCGATGCGATCGGGCTGGCGGCGACGCTGGTCGAACAGGATCGCGCCCCCGTCGACGCAATTGTCGAAACCGGCATCACCCAGACGGTACCGCTGCCCCGGCCGATCCCGGTCTACATCGCCTATTTCACCGCCGAGGCGGCGCCGAACACGCCGTTGCGCCTGTTCCCCGACGTCTATCACCGCGATGTCGCGCCGGCGGGCACCGCACCCGAGGATACGCGCTGCACCCAATAACTATTTGCCGCGCGTTCCCCGCTGCTGGAATCCGACGAAATCGTCATAGCGATCGGACAGCGCCGCCAGCCGGGCATGGACCTTTTCGGCGCCGATCACCGTCACCACGTCATCGACCAGCAGGTTGAGCAGGCAGGCCAGCGCGGTATTCATGTCCCAGAAATGCCCCAGCGCCACTTCGGCGGCAAGGATATGCGGGGTCAGGTCGCGGGCCCAGGGGCAATAGGGATCGGTGACGACAACCAGCGGCACGCCGCGCGCCACCGCGCTTTCGGCGAGCAGCCGGAAATGCCTTGAATAGCGCCGCAGATCGACGAGCACGAGCACGTCGCCCGGCCCGGCTTCGAGCAGTTCGGCATAAAGCCCGGTGCCGGCATCTAGGCTGCGCACCCCTGGCCGCACATAACCGAGGTGATGGGCAAAGCCCGCCGCCAGGCCCCTTTCTGTCTGAAACCCCGCCACCTGCACCTGGGCCGATCGGACCAGCAGGTCGACCACCGCCGCCCATTCGGACGTTTCGGCCAGGCGATAGACATCGGCGATGGCAGCGGTTTCGGATCGTAGCCGCATATCCGGCCCGCCCCCGGTGGCCGGCGGCAGCAGCCATGGCGCATCGCCGATCTCGCCGCGCAGATCGTCCTTCAACGCCGACAGCCGCGGATAGCCCAGCGATTTCAGGAAGCGCCCGACCGTCATCGCCGAAACGCCGACGCGCTGGCCGATGCTCGCTGCCGTCTCGAACGGAATCGACGCCATGTTTTCCAGCAGCCAGCCGGCAATCATCCGTTCCGAAACGGTGAAACCGTCATAGCGTTCGCGCAGGCGTTGGGCGACCTTGTTGGGCATGATAGTGCAATAACATGCACGTCACGCGGTAACACGCCAAGCCTGTGCGGCGGCTTTATTTCGTTGTCATGGCGTCGGCCAGCCAGCGCGCGCTGCGCACCAGCATGTCGGTGCGCGCCGCGCTGTCGTCGAGATCGTGCGCCAGCCCCGGATAGATGACGAGCTCGTGGCGTTTGCCGGCGCGGGCCAGCGCGTCGTCCATCAGCCGGGCCTGCGAGATATCGACATTCTGGTCCTTGTCGCCCTGGAACATCAGCACCGGCGCCGCGATGCGCCCAGCATTCTGCGCCGGTGATCCGGCGGTGACGTGCGGCCCCTCTCCAACGTAATTGGCAACGACGTCATAACTGCTGAAGCGCAGCGCATTGCGCTTGAGCAACGCGAGATCGGTGACCGGGGCGATCGCCACCACCGCCTTGTACAGCCCCGGATCGACGATGCTCGCCTGCAGCGCTGCATAGCCGCCATAGCTCCAGCCGACGATCGCGACCCGGCCGGGATCGGCTAGGCCCTGTGCGACCAGCCAGCGCGCCCCGGCGTTGATGTCGCCCATCGCGGTCTGCCAGCTGCGGAAACCGTTCTTGGCGTACCATTCCTCGCCATAGCCGGTTGAGCCGCGGAAATTCGGCTGCAGCACGATATAGCCGAGCTGGGTGTAATATTGCGCCAGCCAGTCGAAGCCGAGCTGGTCGCGCGCGCCGGGGCCACCGTGCGGCATGATGATCGCCGGGCGTTTCGGCACCGGCGGCCCTGCCGGCACGGTCAGATAGCCCGGCACCTCGACACCATCGCTCGCCTTGTAGCGGACGGCGCTCTGCACCCCCGTCGGCAGGTCGGCGAGTTCGGGGCGCACGGCGAGCAACGGCGACAGTTTCCTCGCGGCCGCGTCATAGCGATAATATTGGCCGGGATCATTGACGCCGCCGGCAAACACCAGGTTGCGTGTGCCGTCCCAGCTTTCATCGAGGATATCGACCGGCGGCTTGCCGGGCAGCGCCACCGACAGGGCGTTGGACCGGCGTTCGAGCACCGGATCGAAGAAATGATACTGGCCGCCCTCGACCGTATAGGTCGCCGCCACCGGCCGCTGGTATTTGCCGATGCGCAGCACGCCATCGATATCGACGCGCGGATCGGCGAACACCAGCCCGCCGGCGCCGCCGGGTTCGACGGGATCGCGATACAGCGCGCCATGGCCATCCTTGTCGCGGATGACGAAAATGCTGTCGCCGCTTTCATCAAAGCCGCGATACTGCCACGGCGACAGGCCGCTCATGGTGCCGCTGGCGACCTTGTGCCATTCCTTGCCGGCCTTGCCGCGCACCATGTAGCTGATTGTGTCGCGGGCATAGCCGCTCGCCGCCGTGTCGCCGAGCATCATGAAGCGGACCCTGCCCTGATTGTCCGAATCATAGCCCATGACCAGCGGGTTGGCGCGCTCCACCGGCGTCATCCGGCCGGTGTTGACATCGACCTTCTGCACGGTGATGCCACCGCCACGCGACTTGATATTGGTGCCGATGTCGCTTTTTTCGGCCATGTTGACCTGCATCAGCACATGGTCGGGATCGTCGGGCAGCCAGTCGATGACGC
>JBBQKM010000055.1:0-11457 GCA_038326915.1 Sphingomonadales bacterium | reverse complement strand
CGAGATGCGCAACCGCCATATCAAATGGATCACCAGCGCCCGCGTCACCAGCGTCGAAGCCGGCATGATGCATGTCGACGAGATTGCCGAAGGCGGTGCCGTGACGAAATCCCACGACCTGCCGTTCGGCTATGCGATGCTGCTGCCGGCCTTTCGCGGCGTACCGGCGATTTTCGGTATCGAGGGACTGACCAACCCGCGCGGCTTTGTCCTCGTCGACAAGCACCAGCGTAACCCGGCCTATCCCGACATCTTTGCGCTGGGTGTCTGTGTCGCCATCCCGCCGACCGGGGCGACGCCGGTGCCGGTCGGGGTGCCCCAGACCGGCTACATGATCGAAAGCCTGGCCACCGCCATCACCATGCACCTCGATGCCATCATCGATGGCCGCGAACCGACCGCGCAAGCGAGCTGGAACGCCATCTGCCTCGCCGATTTCGGCGACGATGGCGTCTGCTTCATCGCCCAGCCGCAAATCCCGCCACGCAACGTCAACTGGGCGGCGCAGGGCAAATGGGTGCATCTGGCCAAGATCGGCTTTGAAAAATACTTCCTGCGCAAGATCCGCAAGGGTGAAAGCGAACCCTTCTACGAGAAACTCGCGCTCGAACTGATCGGCGTCCACAAGTTGAAGGAGGTCCGCAAATGACTCTCGACCGTGCCGTGCTGGCGTTTGCCGGCCTAATCGTCCTGCTTAGTGTCGGGCTGTCGCTGCTGTTCAACCCTTGGTGGCTGGCGCTGACCGCCTTTGCCGGGTTCAACATGCTCCAGTCGGCCTTCACCGGCTTTTGCCCCGCAGCGATCGTGTTCCGGAAAATGGGCGTTGCGCCGGGTATCGCCTTCAAATGAAGCTGCTACGCCTGGCTTTGCTGTTGGCCGCGCTGGCAGCACCAGCGGGTGCGGTAACGCTAGACGATGCCATTGCTGCTGCGTTGGCGCATGATCCGTCGATCACCATCGCCGATGCTGATCGCGATGCCGCCGGCGGGCGGGTCACCCAGGCACGGGCGGGTAGCTTGCCAAGCGTCAGGGTTAGCGGCTCGATCGGTGTAGGTCAGCTCGACATGCTGGGCTTTTTCGGCTTCGGCAACAACAGCGTCACCCCGGCCGCGGCACAGGCGTCGGTCGAGCAGCCGCTGTTAAGCGGTGGCCGGGTAGCAGCCGAAAAGGATCGCGCCCGTGCCGGGCTTGCTGTCGCCGAAGCCGGTCGCACCAATGCGCGCGGCCAACTCGCCGCCGCCGTTGCCGCCGCCTATGGCGAGGTGCTGACCACCGCCACCATGGTGGAGTCGCTGCGCCGGCTTCGCGATCAGACCGTCGAGATCAACCGGCAGGCGGGCTTGCGCTTCAAGGCCGGCGAAAGCCCCAGCACTGATGTTTCACAGGCCGCCGCGCGTCTTGCCGAAGCCCAGGGCGGGCTGGCCGCCGCCGAAGGCGCACAGGCGACCGCCCGCGCCCGTTATCGCAACCTTGTCGGTGAGGACCCTGTGGGGCTGGCGCCGCTCCCGGCAGGGCCTCCCGCGCCGACGACGCTCGATGAAGCCATTGCGCTTGCCGGCACCAATAGCCCCGACATTGCCAAAGCCGAAGCCGCACTGGCAGCCGCCCGCGCCGCCAACCGCGGCGCCCAGGCCGAACGGATGCCAACCGTCGGTGCCTTTGCCGAGGCGGGCATCGTGCGCGACCAGTTCTTCCCCAATTATAGCGCCAACGCCGCTACCGTCGGCGTGCGCGCCAATTGGCAGCTCTACAATGGCGGGCGCACCGGTGGCCGCATCACCGAAACCAATGCCGAGGCGCGCGCGGCTGAAGCCCGGGTTCGCGCCGCCCGACAACAGGTTGAGGAAAACGTCATCACACTTTTCGAGCGTTTGCGCACGGCGCAGCTCGTTGCTGTCGCCGCCGCCGATCAAGCACGCGCCAGCGAGCAGGCGCGGATCAGCGTTGCCCATGAAGTCCGCGTCGGCATTAAGCCGCAACTCGACCTGCTCGATGCCGAGCGTGAGGCGGCGCTGGCAACAGCCCGCGTCGCGCAGGCGGATGCCGCCCGCGTGACAACCGCCTTCCAACTTTCCGCAGCGCTTGGCCACAACGACTGACGACATTCACCCGGAGGAGACACGACCATGTTCAAGACCAATGTCGGCAATGCGGATCGCATCCTGCGCATAATCCTCGGGATCGGCTTGCTCGCGCTCGTCTTTGTCGGCCCCAAGACTCCTTGGGGCTGGATCGGGCTTGTGCCGCTGCTGACCGGGCTGATGAGCAGCTGCCCGCTCTATTCGATCCTGGGTTGGAACAGCCGGTCGGGCGCGCGCTAAAGCCCTTGTGACGACGTCACGGCTGCGGCCGTGGTGTCGCTGCAACGCCGCCCGGCAGGATTGGCAGAACAATGCTTGGCTGGACCCCGGTCAGGCTGCCGAGGAACGCCGTGATGCTGTCGATTTCAGGCGTCGTCAGCTTGTCGCCGAGCTGAGCGTTACCCATCACTTCGACCGCCTGGCGCAGATCCCAGACCGACCCGGTGTGGAAATAGGGCGCCGTCAGCGCAATGTTGCGCAGCGACGGCACTTTGAAATTATAGTCGTCGTCGGTCTTGCCGGTGACAACAGAACGGCCCTTGTCGCCCGGCGGCCGCATGACAGCATCCGGGGACGCTACGACACCAAATTTTGCATACATTCCGCCGCCGACGTTGATGCCGCTGTGACAAGCGGCACAGCCCTTGTCGATGAACAGCTGTAACCCCGCCTTTTGCGTCGCCGTCATCGCCGCTGCGTCACCTTTCAGATAGCGATCGAAAGGCGAGTCCGGCGTCAGCAAGCCGGCTTCGAACACGGCAATCGCCTTTTCGGCATTGGCGAGCGTCACAGCCTGGGTCTCGGCTGGAAACGCCTTGGCAAACGCGTCGCGATAACCGGGAATGCCCTGCAGCTGTTCGGCAACATGTGCCTGTGGCGAGGCCATTTCGACGGGGTTGACCATCGGCCCGCCCGCCTGCGACTGCAAATCGGTGGCGCGGCCGTCCCAGAATTGCGCCGTGTTGAAGACCGCATTCAGTACGGTCGGCGCATTGCGTCCGCCATGCTGCCAATGATGCCCGATCGAGGTCGGCTGATTGTCAGTCCCGCCGAGACCGATATTGTGGCAAGAGGCGCAACTGATTGCGTGGCTGGCCGACAGCCGTGGATCGAAAAACAGCATCTTGCCAAGCGCCAGCCTGGCCGGGGTTGCGTCATTGCCGGGCAGCGCCGGCGCGGCGGCAGGGATCGGCTTGAAGAGCGCCCGGGCGTCAACCATCAAAGGCTCAACGGTAGAAATGGCGGCCGCCGTTACTTTATCGCTCGAAGACCCATTGACTGATTTTTGTTTATCGCAAGCCGCAGTCGCTAGACATGCAGTAATGATTAGACCGACGGCAGGACGTATCATGCGATTTTCCAATCATTGGTCGAAAAAATGGACGATGGCGCTAGGCGCGAGATCGTCCCGAAACCGCAGCGATAGCAACATCTGCTCGTTTCGCATTGACGTAGGTCAAAGTAACTTTTGCAGGATTGTGGCACGTTGCATAACAACTTTCAATGTGCGCTGCACCACCACTGCTGCGCGGAATGACGGATGGAGGAGTTGGACATGGTCGAAGATTGGCTCGCCCTGATGGGCGAGATGAACGGCGCAGTACGCGATCTACGCAAGGCTTCGCCCGACGTGATGAAGGCATTTTCCGACATGGCGCGCGCCGCGCACGGTGGCGAAGCGCTCGATGGCAAGACCAAGGAACTGGTCGCGCTGGCAGTCAGCGTCGCGGTGCGCTGCGATCCGTGCATCGCCTATCACGCGGAAGGCGCAGTCAAGCAGGGCGCCTCCCGCGCCGAAGTCGCCGAAACGCTGGCGATGGCGGTCTACATGGGGGCCGGACCGTCGGTCATGTACGCCGCCAAGGCGCTCGAGGCCGTTGACCAGATCAGCGCACGCGACGGCGTCAATCCTGGATGATGGCATAGCCCCGCAGTTGATAGGTCGCCATCGTGGTGATCGCGGCGATGTCGACCTTGACGTCGGGGTTGATCTCGTCGCGCGCGAACCCCGCGGCCACCATGGACTGGCCGCAAAGCCGCACGCTGACGCCGGCGGCGGTCAGCTGCTTGATCAATTCGGCGTTCGGATTGGCCTCGCCATTGAAGCGCTTGGCAAAGGCCGCCGCTGTCAACGATGTCTTGGCCGCCGGCCCGTGCATCGTCACGACGATATCACCTGGCACAAGCTTGACGCCGTGGCGATTCAGCAAATTGACCATGCGTGCGACACGTTCCAGCCCCTGATGCGCCGAACCCGGCGTTCGCGCCGCCTGCGACACATCGAAAACCACCTTGTAGCGAAGTGTCGGATCGGGCTTTTCGAAGGGATCGGGAACCTCGTTATAGGCGCCGAAATCGGGCACGAGCCTGGGCGTGGTCTGGGCCAGCGCCGGCATCGCCACCAGCGCCGCGGCAAGGGCAATGGACATGATCATCGGGCTCTTGGTGGCGCTTCGCATCGATTGTCCTTCATGGGCTGAATGGCTAGGAAGTTTGCCATGTTCCACATACGAAGTGATTGCGGAAGACTGATATCGTCATCGCTCGGGCGCAGCGGGCAATGAAGGGATTGCTCGCCGGGCTGGCGATCGGGATCGCGGCCGGCGCCGTGGCGATGTCGGCCTTTGACCGGATGATGGCACAGCCGACCGAGACGGTGGCGCCCGCACCGGCTGTCATGCGGTTTGCGCCGCGGCTTGCGGCAAATGCACCGGCAGATGCCTATGGCGATGCGGTGCGGCTTGGCGAAAAGCTGATGACCGACACTCGCACCAAGGCGCCGCGCTATGCTGGCAATGATCTTGTGTGCAGCAATTGCCATCTCGAGGCCGGTCGCAAGGCGGGGGCCGCGCCACTATGGGCGGCGTTCGTGAACTTCCCGGCGTTTCGCAAGAAAAATGGCGAGATCAACAGCTTCCAGAAGCGCGTACAGGACTGTTTTCTTTACAGCCTGAACGGCACGCCACCGCCGCTCGGCAGTCCTGAACTGCTCGCTATTGAAAGCTATGCCGCCTTCATGGCGCGTGGTTTGCCCAGCGGCGTGTCACCGGCCGGTCGCGGGTTCCCGGAAATCGCAGCGCCGGCCCGACCGGGCGACGATGCGCGCGGCGCAGCGGTGTTCATGGAACAATGCAGCGCCTGCCATGGCGCGGACGGCGCCGGGCGCCGGGTTGGCGATACGACCTATCCGCCCCTTTGGGGTGCAAAGTCCTATAATTGGGGTGCCGGCATGGCCACGATCGACAAGGCAGCGGCGTTTATTCATGCCAATATGCCCCAGGGCCAGGAAGGCAGCCTGTCGGTCCAACAGGCCTGGGACGTTGCCACCTACATCGACGGCAAAGTGCGCCCGCAGGACCCCCGTTTCGACGGTAGTCCGAAGGCCACACGTCGGCGACACCATGACTCGCGCTTTTCGCGCTATGGCACGGTTGTGGCAGGCAATCTTCTAGGCGATAGTGCAACGACGCCTGTCGCAGGACCACATGACAAGCAGTGACCAATTCAACATCGCCGCTTTGGTCTGCCGCCTAGTAAATCGACACCCGTCGCAAAGACTTCATTGTCGATCAAGCGGGGTAACGTTCGAGCCAGGCCAGCAGGCACGCATTTGCCTCAGCCATCAATTCGAATTTCACTAGCCGGATGGTAGCTATGTCCCCACTGGCGCATTGGCGTTTGTGAAATTGTGGTGGACGAGTCCAGATTCGAGTTTGGAAGCCGCTGACCAAAAGAATCGCGATTTGATTCCCCTACTTCCCAAAAAACAGTACGGGACGCGGGGTGGCCGATAACTCTTTGATTTAATGGCGCATCCGACAGGATTCGAACCTGTGACCCCTGCCTTCGGAGGGCAGTACTCTATCCAGCTGAGCTACGGATGCGTGTGGGCGCTGTTAGCAGCGCCGGCGCGGCAATACCAGCCGGCTATTGCTTTGCCGGCTTTTCGATCGGCGTGAACTTGCCAAGGCCGCAGCTGGCACCGCGGCGGATGCCGCCGGCCTGTTGCAGCACGGTGATGATATCGACCGAGCACAGCTGGCTGATCGACGTCGAATAGGTGAACGCGCGTTCAAAGCCGAGCTGCGGGCAGCTGTTGGGCAGCGTGTTGCGGTAGATTTCGCCACCGCGCATCACGAAATCGATGGTGCGATCGTCGACGACCTTGGTTTCGCGGATGTTCTGCAGCAGCACGCAGCTCACTGGCTCGCCGATCACCTTGGGTGGCGGCGCGCTGCTGGCGGTGGTGGCGGTGCCACCGGCACAGCCGGCTAGCGCCACGAAAAGCCCGATCGCTGATATGGTCGCACGCATGGCACGTTCCCCGGCAGTTTGGATCGACAGAGTTTATCGCCAACGGGCGATGGCAAGCAACGCAACATTTACTGGTCAGCGATTTCGACTCCGGCCGCTTAACGCTGGCTGAACCTTGGCGGCCAAAAGCGATGAAGAATCAGTCGGGTGGCGTCTTGTCGCGAAAATCGCAAAGGTCGGCGACCGGGCAGATGGGGCATTTCGGCCGCCGCGCCACGCAGACATAGCGGCCGTGCAGGATCAGCCAGTGGTGGGCGTGACGCCGATATGGCTTTGGCGTGCGCTTCATGATGCCGTTCTCGACGGCCAGCACGGTCTTGCCGGGGGCGAGGCCGGTGCGATTGGCGACGCGGAAAACATGGGTGTCGACGGCGCAGGTTTCTTCGCCGAAGGCCACGTTGACGACGACATTGGCGGTTTTCCGCCCGACGCCGGGCAGCGCCTCCAGTGCGTCGCGCGTGCGCGGCACTTCGCCGCCATATTGCGCCACCAGGATTTCCGACAGCGCGATGACGTTCCTGGCCTTGGTATTGAACAGCCCGATGGTGCGAATATGCTGTTTCAGCCCGGCTTCGCCCAGCGCAATCATCTGTTCGGGCGTGGTGACGATCGCGAACAGCGCTTTCGTCGCCTTGTTGACACCGACGTCGGTCGCTTGTGCCGAAAGCACCACCGCCACCAGCAGCGTATAGGTGTTGACGTACTGCAGCTCGGTCACCGGTTCCGGCATCGCCGCGCTCAGGCGGCAATAGAATTCGGTGATGGCGGCGCGGTTCATGGCTGCGCTTTGGCGTCGCGGCGGGTGCAAGTCCAGCGTTCCCGCGCTAGTGTGGCGACGTGTTGCTCGATCTCACCCTCACCCCGAACCGATCGTTCGATCGCCGCCACATGCGCTGGATGGTGGCGGCGGTGGGCGGCATCTTCTTCCTTGGCGGGCTGCGTTTCCTGGCGCTCGGCGCCTGGCCGATCCTGCCGTTCATGGCGGCCGACCTGGCGCTGCTGTGGTGGGCGTTCCGCGCCAGTTACCGATCGGGTGGTGGCCACGAACGCGTCGTCCTCGTCGATGATGCGCTGACCCTGCACCGCGTCAGCGCGCAAGGCGGTGTGCGGCGCTTTGGCTTTGAACCGCTGTGGACGCGGGTGCAGGTTGAGGAAACGCCGCTGGGCGATGCCCATGTGTTTCTGGCGGCGCGCGGCCGGCGGGTGCGCGTCGGCGGATTTCTGTCGGCCCCCGAACGCCGCGAAGTCGGAGCCACGATTGCCGCGGCACTTTTGGCTTACCGCGCCGGTGGCGGTGCCGACTATAGCGGCGGCAACCCCAGCACATCATCCATCGTGTAGCGACCCGCCGGCTTCCCGGCGAGCCAGACGGCAGCCTGCAATGCGCCGCGGGCGAAGATCTCGCGGGTTTCGGCGCGGTGGCCGATTTCGATCCGCTCCCCGTCGCCGGCGAACAGCACGACATGGTCGCCGGCCGCCGATCCGCCGCGCAGCGACGCAAAGCCGATGTGCCCCGGCACTCGCGCGCCGGTGTTGCCATCACGGCCGCGATCGCTGACCTGCGCAAGATCGACGCCACGCCCTTTTGCCGCCGCGAGCCCGAGCGCCAGCGCCGTTCCCGACGGTGCATCGAGCTTGTCGCGGTGGTGCAGCTCGGCAATTTCGATATCCCAATCGGGCCCCAGCGCCCGCGCCGCCTGTTCGACCATCCGCGCCAGCAGGGTGACACCCAGGCTGGTGTTGGCCGCTTGCAGCACGGCGATGTTGCGCGCCGCGCGGTCGATCAGCTGGTGGTGGCGCGCCGCCAGGCCCGTCGTGCCGATGACGATCGCCGCCTTGCCGTCACAGGCTGCATCGAGCGTTGCCTCGAGCGCCGATGGCGCCGTGAAATCGACCAGCACGTCGCTGGCGATGGCCAGCGGGCCGTGGTTCGAACAGATCGTCATGGCGGCCGGAAACGGCGGGCCGAGCCGGGTGCCGACGGCATCGTGCCCGGCGCGTTCGATGGCGCCGGCCAGCACCAGCCTCGGGTCGGCGGCGACAGCGGCGATGATCGCCCGGCCCATGCGGCCGCCGGCACCCAACACCCCGATCTTCACCTTGCCATTCGCCATCCTGCCTATTTGAACTTGGCCAAGGCCGCGTGCAAGGTCACCGCACGATATTGCGCCCTCGCAACAGCAGCGCCGGAATCACCGTGCAGCGATTGTCAAATCCGGTGCACAGGCATAGCCTTGCAGCGTCGAGCGAACAGGATACGACCGGAGGGCATCATGCGCGCATTGGGGTTGATCGGCCTTGCCTTGGCGACAGTGGCACAAACGGCGGCGCAGGCGGCGCCGCCAGCCGCGAAGAACAACCCGGACCAGATTGTCTGCCAATTGAGCGGCAGCTGCGATGGCACCATGCCCGACGGCAGCCAGAAAAAAGCCGTCGGCGATGAAAAGGCGTTCAGCTTGGCCCGTCCGAGCAGCACCAAGGTGACGACGACGACGTCCACGACGAAAAAACGCACCACCACCGCGAGTTCCAAGCCGGTCGCGGCGAAATCCAGCCTCGACATGCAGATCAATTTCGCCACCGGCTCGGCCGACCTGTCGGAACAGGCCAAGGCCGAGGCGCGGGCTTTTGCCGAAGCGATGAAGGCGCCCGCGCTGGCCGGCATGCGCTTTACGGTCGACGGCCATACCGACGCGGTCGGCAACCGCGATTACAACCTCGACCTGTCGAAGCGCCGCGCCCAGTCGGTCACCGATTATCTGGTTGCGCAAGGCGCTGACCCGGGCCGGCTCGAACCCCAGGGTTTCGGCTTCGACAAGCCGCGACCGGGTACGGCGCCGACAGCCTCGGCCAACCGGCGCGTGGAGTTTTCAAAGCAGCGATAACGCGCGCCGCGACCGCGTCCGCCGCGGCCGAGGGGGCCAACTCAATCATCGTCTCTCCCTTCGCGCGCGCCACCTTCGCCCCGTTCATCGCTGCCGTTGCGATGGCAGCGCGCGCAATTGCTGATGTTGCCAATGCCTTCCTCGCGATGTTCGGCGATCATCTGCGCCGGCTGGTGCTCGTGGCAGCCATAGCAGGTATAGCGCCGGTAATTGCCGGCGACATGGCAGGTGGTGCAGGCGACATTGTGATCACCGTCGAGCCGGAACCAGCGGTCATGCGCAAAGGTCGCCGGTTCCCATGCCGTCGTTGTGTGGCATTGCGCGCAATTGAGCGTGCCAAAGCCGCGATGCAGCGCCCCCGATGGCCGGCTATGGCAGCTGACGCAGTCGCTGCGTGCTGCCGGCGACAGTAGTTCATGGCGGAAACTGGCGGGTTTCCAGCCGCTCGTGCGGTGGCAATCGCTGCAGTTTGCGGTTGGAAACGCCTTGTGCAGCGGCCCCAGCCGCAGCCCGGTGGGCGCCGAGTGGCAGCTGCGGCCGCGGCCCTGCACCGCCGGCTGCAACAGCGCGTGACTGAACCCCACCGGGCTGTGGCCGGTCAGCGCCGGGCCGGCGTGATCGCTGTGGCACGCCATGCAATCGGGCTGGCGCAATTGCTGGTGGAAGGCGACCTTGCCGGCCGGCAACGCGACGCCGCGGGTCGTGAACAGGCCGATCTTCGCCGGCGCATGGCAGGTGATGCAGCGCGCCGCCGCTGCTCCGCGCAACGGCGTGTGGCAGGCCCAGCAATCCTGCGCAATGGCGGCATGCGCCGGGATCACCGGCCCGGGTGCCAGCCAGGCTTGTGGCCGGACAAAGCACAACGCGATGACGATGCCGAGCAGCGCGGCAATGCCCCAGAGCGCTGGATTCTTCATCACTGCCAGTCCCAGAACAGCGCGGTGGCGACAAGGTGGGCCGTCGCCAGCACCGCAAACGCCAGCGTGATCGGCACATGGACGACACGCCATTGCTTGACGAGGTCATAGGTCAGGCTGTCGCGGTGGAGTTTCTCCGCTATGGCCTCGGGTGTCAGGCCGGCCTCGCCCAACCGGTCACGCGCCGCCTGCAGCCGCAGCCGCGCCCGGGTCAGCAGGTACTTGCCGGTCAGGCCGCTGGCGACATTGACCAGCATGGCGACCAGCGCTGCCCAAGCCAGCCAGGCGTTGAAATGGATGCCGGCATGAACCAGCACCAGCAACGATCCGGCCCAGGCCATGCGTTCGTGGCGGCGCAACAGTTCGACCGGCTTGCCGGTCTTGGTGATCTTGCGCTTGCGCAGAGAATAGGCAAACGACGACAGGATCAGCACCACGCCGGGAATACCGAGCCAGCGGCCGATCCACACCTGGTCGGACAGATGCAGTACAGCGTCGATGGCGAGCGCCGCGCTGGCCAGCGCCAGCAGCGACAGCGCGAACGGCAGGACTTCGCGGCTGAACAACCTTGCACTGCTGGTGGGCACGAACGTCCCTTTCCGTGGCCTTGCCAAGCATCGGCCACCCGGCAATGTCGTATCGACGGCGTGCAGCGCCGGCATTGATACCGGTCAAACCCGCCGCTACCAGCATCCGGCCATGGCCATCCGCAATATCGTCATCCTGACCGGTGCCGGCGTTTCCGCCGAAAGCGGCGTGCCGACCTTTCGCGGCCCCGACGGGCTGTGGGAGGGTCATCGCGTCGAGGATGTTGCGACGCCTGAAGCCTTTGCCCGCAACCCGATGCTGGTGCAGCGATTCTATGACGAGCGCCGCGCCGCACTGGCGCGGGTCGTGCCCAATCCCGCGCACGCCGCACTGGCGCGGCTCGACGCCGAATGGCCGGGCGAACTGCTGCTCGTCACCCAGAATGTCGATGATCTGCACGAACGCGCGGGATCGAAGCGCCTGCTCCACATGCACGGCGAGTTGAAGCGCGCGCTATGCACCGGTTGCGGCGCTGCCCCGGCGTGGGCAGGCGACCTGTCGGGTACAGGCAGGGCTGCCCCGGCCTGCCCGCGCTGCGCCGCGCGTCGGCTGCGCCCCGACATCGTGTGGTTCGGCGAAACGCCCTACCACATGGGCGCGATCGGGGCCGCCATCGACGCCTGCGACCTGTTCGTGTCGATCGGCACCTCGGGCGCCGTCTATCCGGCGGCG
>JBBQKM010000054.1:0-11507 GCA_038326915.1 Sphingomonadales bacterium | reverse complement strand
GGCCGCATCGAACAGGTGGCGACGCGTTTTGCCGATGACAAGCATCTGCTGCGCATCATCGGCAAGATCGTTTCAGCGGTGGGCCGGCGCGTCGATGAATCATCGCCGATGGTCGATGCGCGGTTGCCTGATGGCAGCCGTATAAATGCGATCATCCCACCGCTGGCACTCGATGGGCCGGTGCTCTCGATCCGTAAATTCTCCAAGACGCCGATCGATCTCGACAAGCTGGTTTCGTATAAATCGATGACGCCGGAATGCGCCGAAGTGTTGCGCGGCGTCGTCGCCAGCCGCCGAAATGTGCTGATTTCGGGCGGTACCGGCTCGGGCAAGACGACGATGCTCAACGCCATGTCGGCCTCGATCGAAGATGATGAACGCATCGTCACTATCGAGGATTCGGCCGAGCTGCAGCTGCAGCAGGCTCATGTGGTGCGACTTGAAACCCGGCCTGCCAATGTCGAAGGCCGCGGTGAAATCAACCAGCGCGATCTCGTCAAAAACGCGCTTCGGATGCGTCCCGACCGGGTCATCCTTGGTGAAATCCGGTCGGGCGAAGCCTTTGACATGCTGCAGGCGATGAACACCGGCCATGATGGATCGATGACCACGGTCCACGCCAATACGCCGCGCGACGCGCTGAGCCGCGTCGAGCAGATGATCGGCATGAGCGGCATCGATATCTCGCCGAAATCGGCGCGCGCCCAGATCGCATCCGCCATTCACGTCGTGCTGCAGCTTGAACGCCTCAGCGACGGCCGCCGCAAGCTGACGTCGATCGCCGAAGTGACCGGCATGGAAGGTGAGATCATCCTGATGCAGGAAATCTTCAAGTTCGTTCGCGAAGGCCTTGGCCCCAATGGCGAAGTGCTGGGTGAAATGCGACCGATGGGCATCCGGCCCAAGTTCATGGAAGTGCTCAACGCCCGCGGCATCCACCTGCCGTCGAGCCTGTTCGACCCCTATCGTCCGAAGACGCCGGCATGAGCGCCTATTTCGACCCCCTGCTGATCTTTTACGCCGTTGTCTTCCTGGCGGTGGTGCTGCTGATCGAAGGCACCTTCATCTATTGGCGCGACGTGAAGGGGCCGCAATCGCGGGTCAGCAAGCGCATGCAGCTGCTCGCCGCCGGCGCCACCAACTCCGAAATCCTCGCCAGCCTGCGGCGTGATACGTCCAATGCATCGGCCTCGATCCTGCCCGGGCTGGTCACCTATCTCGAAAACCGGCTGAGCCAGGCCGGCATGAAGGTCAGCGTCGGCAGGCTGATGACCATCATGGTTTCAACGACAGTCACCGTCGGCGTGCTGTTTCCGATCGTCGGCGGCATTGGCGGCCAGATCAAATCGTTTGCGGCCGTCCTGCTGCTGGTGATCTTTGCCATCGGCATCGGCATCGTGCTGCCGCTGATGTACATCAATGTCCGCGCAACGAAGCGCATCAAGCTGTTCGAGGCGCAATTCCCGACCGCGCTCGACATTTTCGTGCGCGGCCTGCGTGCCGGCTATCCCGTCACCAGCGCGCTCGAATTGCTGGTGACCGAGGTGCCGGATCCGATCTCGTCGGAATTCGGGCTGGTCGTGGCCGAAATGAACTATGGTTATAATCTGCGCGATGCGCTCGCCAACCTGTCGAACCGGGTACAGACGCAGGACATCCAGATGTTCGTCGTTTCGGTGGCTATCCAGTCCGAAACCGGTGGCAGCCTCGCCGACATCCTGCAGGGCCTGTCACAGGTCATCCGCGACCGCGCGTCGATGGTGCTGAAGGTGCGAGCGCTGGCCAGCGAAGGCAAAATGACCGGCATGATGCTGAGCGGCCTGCCGATCTTTGCCTTTCTGATGACCTTTGCCGGCACCCCGTCCTTCTACCTCGATGTCGTCAACGATCCGTGGTTCATGCCGGCTGTCATCGGCGTGCTGTGCATGTACACTTGCGGCATCCTGCTGATGCGCAAGATCGTGGCGATCAAGGTCTGATGCGATGAATAACGAACCGGCATCCCTGGTGGTCATGGCGATGATCTTCCTCGCCGTCGTCCTGGCGGTGATGGCCGCCGGCACCATGTTCGGCCGCAAAGTCGACATGGCGGCGCGGCTATCGACCACGGCGCCGAGCACGGCCGGCGGTGGCGGTGACGCGAGCCTGCGCACCGACCAGACCAAATCGGTATGGGCGCGGATGGTGCAGGAGGTCGAAAGCCGCGGCCTGTCGCTGACCGATACCAATGGCGAGGCGCTGACCGAGCGGCTGATGCTGGCGGGGTTCGATCAGGTCTGGGCGGCGCGCGGCTTTGTCCTGCTGCGCACGCTGCTGACGCTGGCGCTGCCGTTGCTGACGATCGGGTTCATTGCCCTGACAGGAAACTGGCCGGCACCCGAAAACCTGTACATGATCCTTGCCGCAGCGGCGGTTGTCGGCCTGTATCTTCCGAACTTTCTCGTCAATTCGCGCGCTTCGCGGCGGCGCGACGAAATTCTCAATGGTTTCCCCGATACGCTCGACCTGATGCTCGTCTGCGTGGAGGCCGGCCTTGGCATCGATGCGGCGTTCAATCGCGTCGGCACTGAAATCGTTGCTTCACACCCATTGCTTGCCCGGCTGTTTGCCACCGTCTCGCTGGAATTGCGCGCCGGCCGCACCCGCGAGGTCGCACTGCGTACGCTCGCACGGCGCACCGCGATTCCGGAAATTGCCGCCTTTGTCACGCTTGTTGTGCAGTCGGACCGGCTGGGCGCCAGCATTGGTCAGGCGCTGAAAGTTTATGCCGCCGAAATGCGCGAGGCGCGCCGCATGCGTGCCGAGGAAAAGGCACATCGTATTCCGGTGCTGCTGTCGATCCCGTTGGTGGTGTTCCTGCTGCCGACCATGCTCGCCGTGCTGCTGATCCCGCCGGTCATCAACATGAAAAATGCGCTGGCCGCCGATTCAGCCCAGACCAGCGTTTCCGTGCCGGGGAACAAATAGCATGCGCCGCACTGAAACCGCGCTTACCGGTGTCGCAATCGGCATTGCGCTGCTCGAGGCGACATCGGCGCAGGCCCGACCGGTCGCAACCGAAGGGTTGCGCATCAACACCCGCAATACCCCGGCGCCGCATGGCGACATGTACCAGACCGGCCGCGCGCTGCTCGCCATCGGCGATGTTACCGGCGCGATGGCGGCGTTTCGTCAGGCTCTGCTCGATTCGCCGCAATCGGTCGACGCGCTCAACGGCCTCGGCGTCTGCTACGATCGGCTCGGCCGCTACGACATCAGCCGCGGCTATTATGATTCGGCGCTGGCGATCGATCCCGATTCACCGCTGGTGCTCAACAATTTCGGCTATTCGCTTTACCTGCAAGGCCAATATGCCGCTGCCATCCCGGTTTTGCAGCGCGCCGCACAGGCGCGCGATCCGGCCGTGGTGTCGGCCAGCCAGCGCGTGCTCGCGCTGGTCGCCAGCCAGATGCGCGAGACGGCCGCGCAGTCCAGCGCCAGCCAGGCCCTCGCCGAAGTCGCGGCACCGCGCGCGCGCGTTGAACTCACCGCGAGCGGTGAGCAGCGGCTGGTGCTGGCGCCGCCGACGCCCGATCGCGCGCTGGTAGCGGCACTTGGCGATGAAGCTGCCCTGGTAACAATTGCGCGACCCGCCGCCACACGCAACAGCACACGCCGCGAGCGGGTTGCGCCGCCAGTCGATACCGCGCCCGCCGTGGTGCGCGTCGCCGACGACGCCATCGACCTGTCGAGCACGACGACCGGCGAATTGCCCACGGTCATCTATCTGTCGAGCAGCGCACCGAGCGCCGCCCGCACGATGACCGTGATCGTGCCCGCCGGCGACGCCATCGCGGAAGCGATGGTGGACACGTCGCCAGCATCGCAACAGGCCGACGCCGGCACCAATGGCACGATCACCGCAGCGATCGGCGCGACGCGTTTTGGCGCAACGGTGCCGAATGGCGCGACCGCGGCGCCTATCACGCCGGCGATGCTGCGAACCGCATCGAACCAGGCGCCGCGCCAGCGCAACCGCGAACGGCCGGTCGCACCGCGCAAGGACGACCCGGCGCCGATCATCCTGCCCGTCGCCGGCGGCGCCACCCTGCGCAGCCGCGATGGCGCGCCGGCCTGGCTGCTGTCATCGCGGCGCACCGATCGCCCGACGGCGGGGCCGCCGGCCGTGCTGCGGCCCCGGCGCGGCGGCGAGGCGGTTGCCGCGTTCGACAGCGATCTCGTCGAATTGAACCAGTTTGCCAGCCGCATGCGCGGCGAACCAGCGGCCGCCGATCCGGATGCGGATCGCGAGGCGGCGGTTGCTCGGCTCGAGGCATTGATCGCGCGGATTCGTACGGCATGACCCATCGCCCCGCGGAACTGCGGCCGCGGGATCCGCGCCGCACCGCGCACGCCATCGTGATCGCGGTGCTGGCCAGTGGCATGGCACAAGCGGCTGTGTGGGCCAGCCCCGCAGTGCCGGCGCCCGCGGTGCCGCTCACTGCCGAGCAAAGCGCTGCAACGCTCGCAGCGATCGATGCCTCGATCGCTGCCGGGCGCTTGCGTGCCGCCGGCGACATGATCGGACGCACGCTGCCGATCGATTCCTCGCCCGATCTCCAGTTGCGCCAGGCCGAACTGGCACTGGCCAGCGGCGACATCGTCGGTGCCGCAGCGCAGTTTACCGAATTGACCGGCAATGCCGGCCTCGCTGCGCGCGCGCAGCAGGGGCTGGGCATTGCCAGGTTGCGCCAGGGCAATCTGCCGGCAGCCGCGGCGGCGATCGATGCCGCGCTGGCGGGGGATCCGACGCTGGTGCGGGCGTGGAATGCGCGCGGCGTGTTGGCCGACAAACGCCGCGACTGGGCATCGGCAGACGCTGCCTATGCCGAAGCCATCGCGCGCGACCCGCAATCGGTGCAGGCGCGGACCAACCGTGGTTATTCGCAGATCCTGCGCGGGCGCTATGCCGAGGCCGAAGCCGATCTGGCCGCCGCGCTGGTGCAGGACCCGACATCGAGGATTACCCAGACCAACCTGCGCTTTGCCCGCGCCATGCAGGGGCGCTATCGCGAAGCCTTTGCCGGGTCGACCCGGGAAACGCTCGCCAACGATCTCAACACTGTCGGCTTTGCCGCCATGGCTCGCGGTGATCGCGATACGGCCGAGACCTATTTCAACCGGGCGATGGCGCTCAACACCCGCTTCGACCATGTCGCCTGGGCCAATCTCAACTATTTGAAGACCAATGGCCGCGCCCCGATGGAAACCAGCGACGCCGCCGTGGAAGCCGCCAGTGCCGAGCTTCACAACCCCGCAAAGCGCCCGCGCTGATGGCGACGATCGGCATCATACTGATGGCGGCCGCCTTTGCCTGCGTCATCGCCGCGATGGTGTGGGACGTTCTGACGTTCGAAATCCCGGATCTGCTTTCGATCGCGCTCGGGGTGCTGGCAATTGCCTATGGCCTCGTCACGCCCGGCTTTGCCTGGTGGTCGCACATCGGCGCGACGGCGCTGGTTTTCGGCGTCGGGCTGTTCATCTTCAGCCAGGGCTGGATGGGTGGCGGCGACATCAAGCTGCTAACCGGAATCGCCGCTTGGGCGGGGCTGGGCGGCCTTGCTCTGCAGCTGACGGCAATCGCCCTCGCTGGTGGTGGACTCGCCCTTGTGCTCATGGTCCTGCGCAACGGCCTGCCGCTGGCGGTGCCGGAGCCTGACCGCTTGCCACGCGTGCTGCGGCGTGACGCGCCACTGCCCTATGCTGCTGCGATCGCTATCGGCACTGGCTGGTGGGCATGGCAGGCCTGGCCGATCGGTTAAAACCCGGCCGGCCGGGGTCGTTAATCATACGGCACCGAAATGTTAAACATATTAGGCCAGCCGCTGTGAATGGCCTGTTGAACCGATCTGGATTCAACGACGGCGGATAAGACTCTGGCAGAATTGACTTCCGATCCATAATTTGCTAACAAAATACATTGTTTGTTTACCTTTTCCGTTTCCGAGTCGAAACGGGTCATTCGGGGCTTAGAATCGTGTCACAGATGGGCAGATTGATCGGTGCACGGCGCCGCTTGTCGCAGGACAAGCGCGGCGCCGTCGCTGTCGAATTCGCACTGCTGTTCACGCTGATGCTGACGATGATGTTCGGCATCTCGCAGTTCGGCATCGCGCTGTACAACAAGGTGGCGATCACCGACGCCAGTCGCGCCGCCGCCCGCATGTTGTCGATCAGCCGTACCAACAACACCGTCTGGTCCGACACCCGCAACGCCTTTTTCCAGGCGGCACCGGGGATCCAGTCGGCTAGCACGACGGTGACGATCAGCATCAACGGGACGCCATGCACCAGCAACTCGACCTGCGTGACCGCGATGACGACGGCGGCCGGCCTGCCGGCAACGGTTCGCGTGCAATATCCTTGCAACCTCAAGGTTCTGACAGATTTCGCACCAGGGTGCCAATTGACAGCAACAACGACGCAGAGGGTGGAGTAATGGGGATGAATTCCGCATTTTTAGGCCTGTTGGGCCGGTTCAAGCGCGACAAGAGCGGCGTCACCGCAGCCTTGATCGGCATGACGATGACCAGCATGCTGGGCCTGTCGGCCATGGTCATCGACGTCGGCAATGTCTTTGTGGCGCGCCGTGCCCTGCAGACGAGCGCGGATGCGTCCGCGTTGTCCGGGGCCGCGCTCATCAATGGTCCGACCGCCGGCACCGCCATCACGACGGCCAGCAACTACAGCGCCACAAGCGGCAAGTATAATGCCTCGACGGTGCGCACGGTGACCATGGTCAGCGGCTTTCCGCAGCTGAAATGCCTGACGAGCATCGGCGTCTCGTGCGCCGGATCCGACAATTCCAATGCGATTGTCGTTCGCCAGCGCACCTCGGTGCCGACCTATTTCGCCCGCCTGTTCGGCATCAGCCAGATGACCGTGACGGCCACGTCGACGGCGGCGCTCGCCGCCGGTGTGACGAAGCCGCTGGAAATCATGATGGTCGTCGATACGACGGGCTCGATGAACAGTGGTGACGCCAATTGCGGCGGTATCACCAAGCTGCGCTGCGCCCAGAATGGTGCGCGTGAGCTGATGAGCGGCATTTCGCCGACCGCCAGCCGCATCGGCATGATGGTGTTCCCGCCGACGTCGAACGCGACCGAAGCCGCCAAGAACTATGACTGCTCGACGTCAGCGCCGGCGATCAAGAACTACAAATCGGCGTCGAACGGCCTGTATGACGTCCTGGCGCTCGGCAACGACTTCAAGGCCAACGACAACAGCACGAACCTCACGGCCACCTCGCCCATGGTCATCGCCATGAAGGGCGGCTGCTCCAACGGCGGCATGAACGCGGTCGGCGGTGTCGGCACCTATTACGCCGATGCCATCACCCGAGCCCAGACGCAGCTGGTGGCGACCGGCCGCACCGATGTGCAGCGCGTCATCATCCTGCTCAGCGACGGCGATGCGACGGCCAGCTCGGGCAAAATCGATTCGACCGCCAACCAGTGCAAGCGTGCCATCGATGCAGCCGCCACCGCCAAGGCGGCGGGCACCTGGATCTACTCGATCGCCTATGACGCCCAGACGTCGGGCTGCAGCTATGACAGCGGCGCCTTCAAGAACCCGTGCAAGGCGATGCGCGACATTGCATCCGACCCGACGAAGTTCTTTTCGAGCGACGGCGGCACCGGCACCTGCCCGTCGGCATCCAACCCGACCACCAACCTGTCGGGCGCCTTTACCTCGCTGGCGCAGCAGTTCCGCGGCACCCGCCTGCTGCCCAACAGCGTCACCTGACGCTGCCGCAACGGCATTGAACAGCCCCGCCTGCGAACCTCGCAGGCGGGGTTTTTCATTGGTGCCGAGAAGCTGAAGTCGCTGCAGAGCCTCCGGCGGCTGGGGCCGCGGGCCCCCGACCCCCGTTGCTTGGCGGAGGCACAAAATGCCCCCGGGGATATGGAATGGGGTTTGGGGCCCACGGCCCCAACCGCCGGAGGCCCTGCACCCACCGCGACGACTACGACGTCCGGCTCGGCGGCATCCTCTCGGCCGCCTCGGCGATGGCGACATAGATCTTGCCGATATCCGACGACAACAGCGTCGCCGCCAGCGCTTCCCCATCACGATCGCCGAGCAGCCGGCTGAGCAGGTTTTCAAAGTCCTGCATATAGCTGGCGGCGCTGGCCCGGAATTCCGGGTCATGGGTGTGCAGCCGCGCAATGCGCCGCGACGTATCGCGATCGAGCAAGGGCACGACGGCGCGCGCAAAGGCGCCCCGGTCGCCGCGCAGATAGCGCGCCCATTCATCCTCGCCGACCGGCAGGACAAGCAACCGTGCGACATCGACCAGCGCTGTATCGAGCTGAGCCATGATACGCATCGATTGCGCCGCCAGCGAATTGCGATCCCGCACGGCAATGCGCGTTTCGACATCACCGATGCGCGATTCGGCCGCTGCCACGGTTTCGACCAGCGTCAGCATCTGCCCGGCCAGCCGCCGCGATATCTCCTGGACGGTTTCGGCAGCGCGCGCCGTGGCGCTTTCCATTGCCGCCAGCTGCAACCGCACCGGCTCGCCAAAGGCGGCATCGGTGCCTGTCGAAGCGGCGAGCCGGAGGGCGCCCATCGCATCATCAACGACACTCGCCAGGCTGGCGCGCATCGTGGTGGCCGTGGCAGCCGCGACCGCCGCGATGCGCTCCAGTTCGGCATCGAGCGTTGCCGCCGCTTCGATCGTCGCTGCCGAACTGCCCTCGCGGATGCCGGCGAGCGTCGCGCGCGCGGTATCGAAATGGCTGTCGAGCTGCGCCGCCATGCCGCCGATTGCCTCGCGCTCCGCCGTGAACCCGGCGGCCGCCGCTTCGACGGTCGCGCTGCTGTCGCGCACCGATTTGCCGAGCCCGACGACGGCGTCGAGCATGTTCTGCGCCTCCGCCTCCAGCGCCACCATCGCTTCGCGCGTTGTCGCCAGCCGTTCGGCGAGCGCATCCTGGACATCGACCACCGTCCGCCCCAGCGTGCCGGACTGGTCATCCATGGCGGCCAGCGTCGCCTGCGATGCGTCGAGCTGGCCCTGCAACCCGGCGAGGCGATCCTGGAACATCGCAATGCGCGCCGCGATCGCGTCGGCTGCGTCGCTGCCGGCCGCATCGAGATCGGAATAGCGGCGGTGCATATCATCGATGCGATCACCGACCGCCGCATGCAGACGGGCGGCGCCAGCGTCATGCGCTTCGAATTCGGATGTCAGCAGCGCCGAGGTTTTCAGCAGCGCCTCCAGCCGCTGGTTGAACAAGCGCGCGCCATCATCGCCGAACAGCTGCATCTGCCGCGCCGTCGCATCGATACCGGCGGCAAAGCTGCGCATCTGGGTATCGACCTGATCGGTGATCTGCCCGACGGCGGCGGACGAGCGTTCGAGCACGCCATCGATGGCGGCATCGAGCGCATAGGCGCGTTTCGACAAGGTCGTGGTGTTGCGGCTCGACGCTTCATCGATTTGCGCCAGCAACGCCGCCATGGTGGCAATCGCGGCATCGGCTTCGGCGGCGGCCTGGCTGTTGCGCGCCTGGACAGCGGCCAGCATGGTTTCGACCGCACGCAATTGCGTCGCACTTTCGCCGCCGACATCGCGCAACGTTTCGCCGACGCTGCCGACCGTGCGGGCGATATCGGGCAGTGCGGCGAGCAGTGCCGCGGTCACCTGGCCGGTTGCTTCGCCGCTGGCCAGCACGCGCTGCGCGGTCGCCTCCAGCGCGGCGGTGTTGGCGATGACACCCGGCATTTCGGCAGCGGCACTGATGGAGAGATCCCGAAGCTGGGCACCGGCGCCGGCGACGGCGGTATCGACCCGGCCGAGCGCCGATTCCAGCGTCGCGACCTGCGCCTGCGCGTCGACCAGCCGCGCCTCGACATCGCCGAGCGGCAGCGGCCAGCTGCTGCCTGCCAGCAGGGCATAGGCGACCAGCGCCAGCGCGATCGGCGGCAGCACGGCGGCCAGCATGGCGGGCAGCGGTTGCGGGTTGGCGCCGAGCCCGATGATGATCGCCGCCAGCCACAGCCCCGCGACACCAAGCGCGGCCTGCAGCGGCCAGCGCCGCTCGGCGCGGATCGATACGACCAATTCTTCCAACGCGACGCCCCCCGGCAGACCAAGCCGGGGGTATTTAGGGGCTTGTCACGCGCAAGTCATAGTTTTTTGCACATCAGCCTGCCGCGATGCGGGCCGCGACCAGCGTGCGCAGCCGCCCGCGCACACCATCGGCCAGCGCCGCCGATGCCAGCAGCGCCGCCAGCCCGGCACCGGCGCAAAAGCCCAGCCAGCCCCACCGCCCGGTCCCCGCTGGCGGCTGCCATTCCCATGCCAGCGCCATCACCAGCCCGGCGCCGAGCAGCGGCAACCCGACATCGAACACATACCAGCGCAGCGCCTCCCCGCGGAGCAGCCGGCGGTGCTGCAACGGCACGCCGACCGCGACGAACAGGATGTTCACCGTCGCCCAGATCGCCGCTGCCGCAACGGCACCGTGCCGCGGTACCAGCCAGAACAGCGCCGGCAGCATCAGCGCCACCGCCACCAGCATCAGCCGCAAGGTCAGCCCGGTCCAGCCCGACGCCATCTGCAGATAATGCGGCACCTGGTACAGCGCATTGAGCAAGGTGCCGATCGCCAGCAGGCCGAGGATCGGTGCGGCGCGACTGGCCAGCGCGGCATCGCCTGACCAGGCCAGCAGCAGCCCGTAGGGGAACAGCGCCATCAACAGCGCCGCCGGGCCGGCCACGACCGCGACAAGCTGCGATGCCTGGTGGTAGGCAGCGCTGACCCCGGCGACATCGCCGCCTTCGAAACGCCGCACCAGCGCCGGTGACACCGCCAGCACCACCGGGCCGCCGACCAGCCACAGCCCGCCGCTGATCGTCGAGGCCAGCATATAGGTGCCGAAATCCGCAAGGCCGAGCAGCCGCGACAGCAGGATCTTGTCCCCCTGCCCCATCAGCAGGGCCAGCAGCGCCGTGCCGAACACCCCGCCGGCAAAGCGATGCACCGAAACCAGCGCGGCGCGCGAAAACCGCGGTGGCCGGGGCGGCTGCGGCAGCAATGATCGCAGTTTCCAGCCGAGCACGATCAGCGTCAGCAGCGACACCAGCCCCTGCCAGATGAAGAACGCCTGCACCGTCGGCGCCACCAGCGCCAGCACCGCAAGCGCGCCCAGGCTGCGCAACAGGGTGAGCAGCACCGACGCGGCGTTGAGCCAGACCTGCTGCTGCAGCCCCATGATGCCGCTGCGATACAGCCCCTCGCAAAACCGCATGGCGACGACGATGCCGAGCATCGACAACGCCCCGGCAATCGTTGCGACCGGCAGGCTTTCGGCGTTCAGCCAGTGGCGGGCGATGCCGCCGGCGAACAGCGTGAGCACGATGGCAACGCTGCCGGCAATGCCGAAATACAGGGTTTCGAGGCTGCGCAGCAGGTCGCGGATGGCCTGGACCGGCATGGCACCGGCCGTGAACCG
>JBBQKM010000053.1:0-11668 GCA_038326915.1 Sphingomonadales bacterium | reverse complement strand
CGGCCTCGTCAGCAGCGCGGGCCTGGCCGGTCAGCGTTGCCAGCTGCGCTTCGGCGCGCGCCAGCGTGTCGGCAGCGGCGGTGCGCGCGGCTTCAGCGGTGGCGGTGCGGGTCGCGAGCCGGGCGATATCGCGGGCAATTTCGTCGTCGCGCGAGGCCAGCGCCGCTTGCTCGCCGGTCGCGGCTGCGGCGCGGCGCGCGAGTTCGGACGCCTGTGCGGCGCTGGCGTCGCGGCGGCGCTGCCAGCCGGCGCGTTCGGCCGCGATCGCATCGAGGCGGCGGCGGGCGGTTTCGATATCACGGCCGGCCGATTCGGCGGCAGCGCGCGCCGTGGCGACGCCGGCGCGGGCGGTTTCGGCGCCATTGCGCGCGCTGGCCAGCGCCGCAGCGAGGCCCGACAGCGCGTCGCTGGCCGGAATGGCAGCGCGCGCGGCCTCGGCCTCACCCGCCAGCCGGTCGCGTTCCGTCGCATTGCGCGCGATTGCCGACGTCAGGCTGGCTTCCTCGCCGGCGCGGCGTGCCCCCGCGGTTTCGGCGGCGGCGAGCCGTGCCCGCGCCTCGGCCAGCCCGCGCGCGGCGCCATCGCGGGCGTTGCGCGCGGCGCGTTCGGCCTCCTGCGCCGCGCCTGCTGCTGCTACCGCCGCGGCCAGTGCCGCCGTCGCCGTGTCGAGCGCGACCTGTCCCGCCTGGCGCTCGGCCTCGACCTCCGCTGCGCGCCGCCGCGCCCGCAGTCGGGCGGCCGCGGCATCGTTGCGCCCGCCGCCATCGACAAAACCGTCCCAGCGCCACAGTGCCCCGGCCATGGTGACAAGCCGCTGGCCGGGCCGCAGTTGCGCCGCTAGCACCGGCGCCGCGGCGGCCTCGACAACGCCGATCTGCGCCAGCCGGCGCGCCAATTCCAGCGGCGCCGTCACCATCGCCGCCAGCGCAGTTACCCCCGCCGGCAGCGCGGGATCATCCGCCGCGACCGCCCCGCCCCAGCGCCGCGCACCATCGCTTTCGGCTGGCCCGGCATCGAGATCATCGCCCAGCGCTGCCGCCAATGCCGCCTCATACCCCGGCTGCGTGGCGATTCGGTCGGCGATGCGCGGGCCCTTGCCGGCATCGGCCGCCAGCCGCCGCGCCAGTGCGTCGCCTTCGGCCGCAAGACTCGCCAAGGTCGCGCGCGCCGCGGCATGCGCTGAAGCGGCCTCGGCGCGCGCCGCCTCGGTCGCCGGCCGCGCCGTCTCGGCGTCCGACAACGCAGATTCTGCCGTCGCGAGCGCCGCCGCCGCCGTGTCGACGGCCGCCGCCAGCGCATCGGTGGCGGGCGCCGGGCCCAGCCGCGCCAGCCGCGCCTGCAGGTCGCGCGCCTCGGCCTCTGCCCGCGCTGCCCGCGCGGCCGCCGCCTGTGCTGCCTCCGCCGCCGACCGCGCCTGCGCTGCCGCCGCGGCATGGGCATCGAGCGCCTCGCCCAGCGCGGCTTCGGCAGCTTGTGCGGTCGCAGCCGCAGCCAGCACATTGATGTCCGCCGTCGGCAGCGCGCGTTCGGCCGCCGCCAGCCGCGCCGTCACCTCGTCCTGTTCCGCATCCAGTTGCGCCTCGGCCGCCGCGGCATCGTCGGCAAGCGCCGCCTCGCGCGCCGTGTCGCGCGCCACCGACGCCAGCATGGCAGCGATCTCGTCGCGCCGTCGCACCGCCGCCGCCGCTTCGGCATCGAGCAGCGCTCGCGTGCCCCGGAGCGCCTGCAGCGCCGCCGCCGCCTCGGCCTCTGCCATGCGCAGGTCGGACAGGCCGGCGCCGGCGGTTGTTGCCTGGGTCATCAGCCCGGCGGCAATGCGCGTCAGGTCGCCGGCGCGCGCCTCGACCTCGGCTGCCGCCGTTCGCGCCGCTGCGGATGCCGCCTGCGCCGCCTGCCAGCGTGCAAACAACAGCTGCGCCTCAGCGACCCGGATCCGATCGGATAATGTCCGGTAGCGTTCGGCTGTCTTGGCCTGCCGCCGCAGCGAATTGGCCTGGGTGTCGAGGCTGGCAACGACGTCATCAAGCCGGGCGATATTGGCTTCCGCGGCGCGCAGCCGGATTTCGGCCTCGCGGCGGCGGACGTGCAATCCGGCGATGCCGGCGGCTTCCTCGAGCAACTGGCGGCGCTCGGCGGGCTTGGCGGCGATGATCGCGCTGATCCGGCCCTGGCCGACGATCGCCGGCGAATGCGCGCCGGTGGCGCTGTCGGCGAACAGCAGCCGCACATCCTGGGCGCGGGTGTCGCGGCCGTTGACGCGATAGTCGGATCCGGATCCGCGCTCGATCTTGCGGCTGACCTCGATTTCCTCGCCCGCGGCGCCGGCCAGCGCCAGCGTCACCTGGGCAAAAGCGCGCGCCGGGCGCTGGCCGGTGCCGGCAAAGATCACATCGTCCATGCCGCCCGATCGCATCGATTTCGGGCTGCCCTCGCCCATCACCCAGCGCAGCGCCTCGAGCAGGTTGGATTTGCCGCAGCCATTGGGGCCGACAACGCCGGTCAGGCCGGGCTCGATGCGCAGTTCGGTCGCTTCGACGAACGACTTGAAGCCTGCCAGCCTGAGCCGCCTGAACTCCACCGTGCCTATCGACCCCCCGAGACTCTGGCGTTGGCCATCACGGCTTCAGCGCCGCCATCAACTTCGGCTCCAGCGCCGCCCAATTGTAGACATTGTCCTGATAGACGCCGTTGATGATGAAGCCCGGCGTGCCGGTGACCTTGAAGCGCTCGACGCCGACCTTGCGGATATCGAGCAGCTTTGCCGCCTGCACCGGGTCGGCAAGGCAGGCATCGAAGCGCGGCCGCGACATGCCGAGTTTCGCCGCATAGGCGTCGAGCTTGCCGGCGACGGCAATCGCGGCGACGCGCTTGTCCTCGGGCAGCGCCTCGATGCGCTTGGCATCATCTTCGGACAGGGTTGCAAAGGGCTGCAACCATTGCGGCTGGTCGGGATAGAAGCTGTCGAGCGACGAAAAAAAGGTGCGGCCATTGCCCGAGCAGCGCGCGATCAGCGAGGCCGCATAGTCGGGGCCATTGAGCACGAAGCTACGGTATTCATAGCTCAGCTTCCCGGTGGCGATCTGCTTCACCAGCGTCGCCTTCGCCTCGGCGTGGAAATCGCGGCAGTGCGGGCAGGTCAGCGAGCCATATTCGATCAGCTTGACGCGGGCATCGGGATTGCCGCGGCGAAAGCCGCCGTCGGGGGTGGCGGCATAGGTTTCGGTCCAGCTGGCCGTGGCTGCCGGCTTGGCCACCGGTTTGGCTTCGGCGGTGACGCCAGCCAGCGCCAGCGCCGCGACGACGGCATAACGCAGCATCAGCGCAACGCCGCCTGCAGCTTCGGCTCGAGATCGGCCCAGGTGAACACACCTTCCTGGGTCGTGCCGTTGATGATGAAACCGGGCGTGCCGGTCAGCTTGTAGGTGTCGGTCGCCTGCTTGCCGAGCTCCTCGAGCTTGGCGATCTGCGTCTTGTCGGCCAGGCACTGGTCGAACTTGGCCTTGGGGATGCCGCGGGTGCGGACATAGGCGTCGAGCTGCGCAGCGGTCGCCATCGCGGCGATCTGCTGGTCCTGCGGCAGCCCCTTGATGCGGCTCTGGTCGGCGGGGCTGGTCTCGATGAACGGCTTGGTCCAGGTCGCCTGGTCGACGAAGAACGAATCGAGCAGCGCAAAGAACTGGTCGGGCGCCTGGCAGCGCGCCAGCAGCGAGGCGGCGAAATCGGGGCCATTCAGCACGAAATTGCGGAATTCATAGCTGACATTGCCGCTGGCGACATATTTCTTGCGGATGGTGTCCATCGCTTCGGCGTTGAAATCCTTGCAATGCGGGCAGGTCAACGAGGCGAATTCGAGCAGTTTTACCTTGGCATCGGGATTGCCAATGCGAAAGCCGCCTTCGGGTGTCGCAGCGGTGACGGCGAGCCAGTTGGTGCCGGCCGGTGCCGCAACGCTGGCACCGGTGTCGGTCGCGCTGGTCGTGGCGGCCTTGTCACAGGCAGCAAGGGCAAGCAGCAGCGTCGCGCCGAGCACGCGACCGGGGGACATCTTCAAGGCAGACCTCATCTGGCAACACTGGAACCTGGTGACAGGCATAGGGCAAACGCCGGGACCGGAACAAGGGGGTGGCGCTAGCGGACGATCGGTGGCCCCTTGCTCGAACCCAGCGCCTGCGCCAGCGATTCGAGGCTGGCGCGCAATTCGGGATCGGCGATATCGCGCAGCGTCGATCGCGTTTCGGCAGTCAGTTCGACGGGCGCTGCCGCTGCCACCGGCGCAGCGCGCACCTCGATATCGGCGTGGCGCAGCATGATGCGTTCGACCGCGGCATAGCCGAGCAGGCGGTTGACGCGCTCGATGACCTGCGGCTCGACATGGCGCAACATCGGCGCCAGCGCCCCCGTCACGGCGATCTTCAGCGTGCCGCCATCCTTCTTGCCGCGGGGAAACGCCAGCGATTCGGGGCGGCTATGGCGGGCGTAGCGGGCGCCGACAATCTCCTCCCAGCGTTCGACGATGATGCTTTGGGTGAAACCGAAACGCCGGAACGCCTGGCCACCGATGGCCGGCACCAGTTCGGCGACCGCACGGGCGCGGCGTGACCGTTCGGGTGGTGCGGCGATTTCGGGCTTTTTGGCCATGGCGCATTCCATGCCATAGGCGCTGCGTGACGGATAGCGCGGCAAATCAGTTGATCGACTGGTACGGGCAGAATGCCCGCGACCTGCCATGGCGCAATCCGCCCGGGCAGCCGCTGCCGGCCGATGCCGACTGGCCGTACCGCGTCTGGCTGTCCGAAATCATGCTGCAACAGACAACCGTTGCCGCCGTACGGTCCTATTTCGCCGCCTTCACCGCGCGTTGGCCGAGCGTCGCCGATCTTGCCGCGGCCGATGATGGCGACGTGATGCAGGCCTGGGCCGGGCTTGGCTATTACGCCCGCGCCCGCAACCTGCTCGCCTGCGCCCGCGCCGTGGTGCGCGATCATGGCGGGCGCTTTCCCGCCGACGAAGCAATGCTGCGCGGCCTGCCCGGCATCGGCGACTATACCGCCGCGGCGATCGCCGCCTTTGCCTTTGGTCGCCATGCCATCGTCATCGACGGCAATGTCGAGCGGGTCATCACCCGGCTGCACGCCATCGACACGCCATTGCCCGCCGCGCGGCCACGCATCCGCACCGTGCTGGAAACGCTGGTGCCCGCCGGTGCCGCCAGCGATTTCGCGCAAGCGCTGATGGATCTCGCCAGCCGCATCTGCACGCCAAAGGCGCCACGCTGCCTGATCTGCCCGCTGCAAGCCGATTGCCGCGCCGCCGCCAGTGGCGACCCGACGCTATGGCCGGTGAAGGCCGCCAAACGCCCGCGCCCGACCCGCCATGGCACCGCCTGGTGGATCGAATCGGGTGGCCAGGTGCTGACCATCGTGCGGCCGGCAAAGGGCCTGCTCGGCGGCATGCGCGCGCTGCCGTCGTGCGACTGGCGCGGTGATCCCACGCCGCCGCTGCCGGGCAACTGGCGCGATCTCGGCGCGGTTTCGCACGGCTTCACGCATTTCGAGCTGGTGCTGTCGGTCAAGGCGCTGCGCCTCGCCGAACGGCCTGCCCTTGCGGGCGAGTGGCTGAACGTCGATGAAGCGCTGGCCAGCGGATTCCCGACGCTGTTTCAAAAGGCCGCGACGCTTGCGCGCGCGACACATCTGGAGGCTGCATGACTGACCCGTTCGCCGGCTGGAGCGTTCCCGCGGTAGGCATCACCGGATCGCCGCTCGATCGCGCCGATCACCTGCGCCGCGACGCGGCGTCGATGGTCGCGCTGCGCGCCCGCCCCGATGCGCGCTGGCTGGTCATGGACGATCTTAAGCCGGTGCTGACCACCGGTGAACACCCCGACATCCTGTGGGCCTATCGATCCGACGTGCCGCACGACGCGGTCACCGTGTTTCTCGGCCTTGCCGGCGAAAAGGATGGCGGCGCGCCGCGCTTTGCTGCTGCCGCCAGCGGCGCGGATCTGGTTGCTGATTTCGGCGGGCAGATCATCGATGCCCGCGCTGCCGCCGTGCAGCTGGGCGATGGCCGGGCGGAAATCGTCGCCCAGGCGCGATCGCTGCTCGATTGGCACGCCCGCCACAAATTCTGTGCGGTGTGCGGTGGCACGACGGTGATCAACAAGGCCGGCTATGCCCGCACCTGCCAGGCCTGCAACGCCGAACATTTCCCGCGCACCGACCCGGTGGTAATCATGCTGGCGATCAAGGGCGACCATGCGCTTGTCGGCCGCCAGCCGAATTTTCCGCGGCGATTTTTCTCGGCGCTGGCGGGCTTTGTCGAGCCCGGCGAAAGCCTCGAGGAAGCCGTGGCGCGTGAGCTGTATGAAGAATCGGGTATTCGCGTGAACCGGGTCCGCTACCTCGCCAGCCAGCCCTGGCCATTTCCGTCGTCGCTGATGATTGCCGCCTTTGCCGAAGCGGTGAACATGGACATCACCATCGATGCCGATGAACTTGAGGAAGCGCGCTGGGTGACGAAAGACGAAGTCCGCGCCGCGCTTGCCGGAACTGGCGACTGGCTGGCGCCGCCACCGATGGCGATCGCACATACGCTGCTGAAGGCGTGGGTGGAGTAGCCCCCACCCACGCCAAAGTGTCAGCCGATCAGCGCGCGCGGCCGCGGCTGAAGAAGTTGACGATCGCCAGCAGGACGATTGCGCCGACAAAGGCAATGATCAGCCCGGTCAGCGAGAAAGACTGCACGCTGCCACGAACGCCGAGCAGCGGGCCCGACAGCAGATTGCCGATCACCGATCCGACGCAACCGACGACGATGTTGAGGAAAATCCCCATCGACGCATTGCGTCCCATTACCATGCTGGCAAGCCAGCCTGCGACGCCACCGACGATAAGTGCAATAATCCAACCCATGTTCAAACTTCCCTTGTGATGCCAACCCGACCGCAGTTTCGTCAGCCCGGCGCACCGCAAGCGAGGCGCCATAACTGGCGATAGCCAGGCTTGCGTTCATGACGCCGGTCGATAACGCAAGACTGAGGATACGGTTGCGTCGGCGGGATCGCACCGTTCACGCAACGGCGCGACGGTACAGGTGCCAGGTCGCATGCCCCAGCACGGGCAACACGACGAACAGCCCGAGAAACAGCGGCAGCATCGCCACGAACAGCGCAATGGCGATCAGCAAGGCCCAGGCCAGCATGACAAGGCTGTTCGACCGGATGGTGGCGAGGCTGACGATGATGGCGGTGATGAAATCGACCTCGCGATCGACCAGCATCGGCAGGCTGATGACCGTGATCGCATAGAAAGCCAGCGCCATAAGCGCGCCGACGATGCTGCCGACCAGCAGCATCACGATGCCCGCTCCCGTCATGAACAGCGCCAGCCCATGCTTCGCCATGCCCGCCTCGGCCATGAAGATCGCAAAGATGCCGTGCGCGACCATCAGCCAAAAGCCGAAGGCGACGAACACGATGACCCCCATGCTGATGATCTGTTCGTCACCGTGCCCGCGCAGCGCGCCAAGCACCGATCGCCAGCTCATCGGCAGGCCGGCCTCGCGGCGGCGGCTCACTTCATACAGACCAACCGCCGCAAACGGTGCCAGCAGCGGAAACCCTGCCGCCGCCGGGACCAGCCAGGTCGCTGCGCCGCGCGTCGATAGCACGAAAACCAGCAGCAGACCGGCCCCGACATAGATGGCGGCGAAAAACAATCCAAAGACCGGGCAGGCCCGGAAGTCGCGCCAACCGGCGGCAAGGGCAGCGCGCAAATCGGCGATGCCGAGGTCGCTTGCAACCGTTGCTCGTGCAATCGGGGCCTGTCTCGCCGTGTCCATGACATCGCGCTCCTGCCGCCACAACCCCCATGGTGCGCCTGCACGCGGCTGCCGGCAAGCCATGCCGGTGGATCGGCTATTCCGCTGCCATCCGCTCGCGGACCGGCGCCTCGACAACCAGCGCCGTTGCTTCCTCGGGCGGCATCGGGCGGCCGAACAGATAGCCCTGGACCTGTTCGCAGCCGAGCGCGCGGATCATTTCGAACTCGGCGCGGGTTTCCGTGCCTTCCGCCGTCGTCGCCATGTCGAGCGATTGCGCCAGGTTGACGATCGCCGAGATGATCGCGCTGGCCTCGCCATTGGCCTGCGTCGCCCGCGACACAAAGCTGCGGTCGATCTTGATGCGGCTGAACGAGGCCTTGTGGAGATAGCCCAGCGATGAATAGCCGGTGCCGAAATCATCGAGGGCAAAGCGCACGCCCATCGCCTTCAGTGCCGCCAGTTTCTCGATCGTCGTCGCCTTTTCGTTGAGGAACAGGCTTTCGGTGATCTCCAGCTCCAGCCGTTCCGGATCGATGCCGTTGTCGGCGAGCGCGGCTTCGACAACGCCGAGCAACTGCGGATCGTCGATCTGCGCCGGCGACAGGTTGACAGCGATGCGGATGTCGCTCGGCCAGCGCGCTGCCCAGGCGCAGGCGGTCGCGATCACCCAATGGCCGATCGGGATGATCAGCCCGGTGTCTTCGGCGACGGGGATGAACTTGTCGGGCGGGATATTGCCGATCGTCGGGTGTTGCCAGCGCAGCAGCGCTTCAAAACCGACAATGCGTTCGTCGGCCGCCTCCACCACCGGCTGGAAGGCCAGCGACAGCTCGTGCCTGTCGAGCGCCTGCGCCAGATCGGCCTCGAGCGCGCGGCGTTCCTCGGCGCGTTCGCGGATTTCGGGAACATAGCGGCAGGCGGCGCCGCGGCCATTGGATTTGACTTCATACAGCGCGAGGTCGGCGCTTTTGAGCAGCCGGTCGACGCTGGCCCCATCGGCGGGGCCGAGGGCATAACCGACACTGGCGCCGATCCCGGTCAACTGTCCGTCGATTTCAAAGGGACGGCACAGCGCCGCGACGACACTGCGCGCGACGGCCTCGGCGCGCCGCGGCAGCGCGTCGGGCAGCATCACGGCAAATTCATCGCCGCCGAGCCGCGCCACCGTCGCACCGCCGCCGACGGCATCGCGCAACCGACCGGCCGCCTCACGCAGCAACTTGTCGCCGACGCTGTGGCCCATCGTGTCGTTGACCGCCTTGAAGCGATCGAGATCGATGAACAGCAATGCGCAGCTTTTCTGCGTCCTGGTGGCGCGCGCCAGCGCATCCTCGAGCGCTTCGCGGAACAGCGCGCGGTTGGCGAGGCCGGTCAGCGGGTCGAAGCGCGCCAGCTGGGCGATGCGTTCATGGCTGCGACGCACCTCCGTCACATCGCGGCCGACCCCGCGAAAGCCCGAAAAATTGCCCAGGCCATCGATCTTGGGCGTGCCCGACAGCGCCCACCAGCGGGTTTCGCCGGCGACCGCGACCGGGATGGTGATATCGCGAAAGGCCCGCCGCGCCATGAAACTGCCGGTCAGCGCCTTGACCGAGGCGCGGCCCTCGCGGTGGCGTTCGTCGCCAAGCAGGGTCAGTAGCGACACCCCGAGCAGCGTCTCGCGGGGCCGCTTGGCGACATCGGCAAGGCGCGGCGAAACATGCGTCAGTCGGCCTTCGACATCGACCTCGATCAGCCAGTCGCTGCCATTGGCCTCGAATTCATTGAGCAGCAGCCGCACCACCTCGGTACGTTCGGTCAGGTCGGCCTGGGTGCGCATCCGCGCCATCATCGCAAAGCTCGTGACGATTACGCCGCGGATGATCAGCAGGCCAAAGGTCAGGAACGCCAGCTGCACCATCGGGCCACCCAGTGGCGATGCCGCCGGCATGGCGGCGACGGTGGCGGTGCCGATCGTCACCACCAGCGTGATGGCACATAGCGGCATCACCGCAGCGGCAAAGCCGCACGCGCCCATCGCGGTCAGCGACAGCAGCATCAGCAGCGCCTGCGACGGCAGCCCGGCGATCGGCAACAGGTGTAGCACCATCGCCGCCCAGGCGCCGCCGAATGCCGCGACCTCGACGCAGACGCTCCAGAACAGGCGCCGGCTGGCCTCGCTGGCTTCGCCGCGTCGCGCGACTTCACGAAAACGCAGCGTCCACAGCAGCGCCAGCCCGCCCATCACCGCGCCCCAGCGCAGCAGAAAATCGAATTGGGCAATATCGCGCAGCGACCAGACCAGCGCTGCCACATTGATCGTCATCAGCGTGACATTGAACGGCACATAGCGGTTGAGCGCCTGCAATTGTGCGGCCCGCACGCGCGCAAAGAACGGGTCCTCGCCCTGGCCAAAGCCGAACACCTGCCGCCAGCCGATCGCCGTCGTCACCGCGATCGGCGGCCGGAACATAACGGACATGCGCGTCTCCCCATCGGCGGTCACAGCTCGATGGAAAGGGAAACGGCAGCGCCGCGATCGGCTTTAGCGCAGCACCTTGGTCAGGACGACAAGCGCCAGCGGCGCCCGCGACGTGCCGACCTCCGGTGGTAACGGCCGGGTTTCACCGTTTTGCGCATAGCCACGGCGTTCATACCAGGCGATCAGGTCGCGGCGGGCGTCGATCACGGTCATTTCCATGGTCCGGGCGCCGAAGTGCGTCATCGCTTCGGCCTCTGCCGCCGCGATCAGCCGCCGGCCGATGCCATCGGACTGGCACCGCGGATCGACGCAGAGCAACCCGAGATAGGCGATGCCGGTGCCGTTGGCGGCGATCAGCACGCAGGCGAGGGGTGCAGCGTCGCCATCGTGGACCAGAATGAACTGGCCCGGCTCGGCGATCATCGCCGCCAGCGCCTCGATATCGGTGCGCGGGCCGTCGAACAAATGCCCTTCGTGCGTCCAGCCGGGCGCGCCGTCGCTGCCGCGATAGGCGCGCTCGATCAACGCATGCAGCGCCGGCAGATCGGCAGGCGTCGCAGGACGGACGGTGAGCGGCGCAGCGGTCATTCCGGCTGCTTAGCGAAATTATCCGCCGCTTCAACCAGGTCGCATAGACGGCTTGGCTTTTGGCCGCGCGTTCTCTACTTGTTCGCGATGGTCTCCCTCCCCGCTTCCGACACGCCGCCGTGGCTGGCCGGGCTCAACCCGCCCCAGCGCCAGGCGGTGCTGACCACCGAGGGTCCGGTGCTGATCCTCGCCGGTGCCGGCACCGGCAAGACGCGTGCGCTGACGGCGCGGCTGGCGCATATCCTGTTCAGCCGGCTGGCCTGGCCGTCGGAAATCCTGGCCGTCACCTTCACCAACAAGGCGGCGCGCGAGATGTGCCACCGCATGGAAATGCTGGTCGGCGACATGGCTGAGGGGATGCCGTTTCTCGGCACCTTCCACGCCAGCGCGGCGCGGATGCTGCGCCGCCACGCCGGGCTGGTCGGGCTGGAGGCGAATTTCACCATCCTCGACACCGACGACCAGTTGCGGCTGATGAAACAGGTGATCGCCGAGGCCGGGCTGGAGGAAAAGCGCTGGCCGGCGAAACAGCTCGCCGGGATGATCGACCGCTGGAAAAACCGTGGGGAGCTACCCGCCAACGTGCCAGTGGGCGAATCCGTCAGCTTCGGCGACAGCCCCGAAACCAGCGGCGCACGGCTTTATGCGCGCTACCAGCAGCGGCTGGCGACGCTCAACGCCGCCGATTTCGGCGATCTGCTGCTCCACATGCTGACAATTTTCGATGCGCAACCCGATGTGCTCGCCGACTATCGCCGCCGCTTCAAATATATCCTCGTCGACGAATATCAGGAC
>JBBQKM010000052.1:0-11673 GCA_038326915.1 Sphingomonadales bacterium | reverse complement strand
CCGGCGCCGACGGCCGCGCCGCGGGCAGCCTTGCCTGGGCCGGCATCTGCAACACCTATTTCTGGATCGATCCGGCCAGCGATGTCACCGCCGTGCTGCTGATGCAGCTGCTGCCCTTCGCCGACCCGGGCGCGCTGGCGGTGCTGTCGGCCTTCGAGCGGGCGGTTTACGGGAAATAAGCGCCCCACCCCTGTCAACCCGGCCTTCGCCGGGATGACACGCTGACAAGCTAGCGCAGCAGCAATATCGGCACCACCGCGCCGGCAACCATCATCACCATCGCCACCCGCCGCGTCGACCGCATGTTGAGCGCAATCGCCGCGCCGAGCAGCGACGACAGCCCCAGCGCGATCGCCAGCGCCGCGGTGAAGATCTTCATCGGCAGCGCGGCCGCCTTGCGCGCCGCGCGCTCGGCCAGCTGCGCCGGGTCGGCGGGCGGCTTCGGCTTGGCGGCTTCGGGCTTTTTCTCGGGCTCGGGCTTCAGCTTGGCCTGGTCGATATGGACGCTCGCCATCCACGCCATCCACACCGGCGGCGGCGCGCCATCCCAGCCGCTCGCCTGCTGCAGGCGGAAGGTCTGCAAGCCGCCCGAAATCGCGAAAAACAATATGGCGGGCGTAAAGAACACCCCGATGTAAAGGTGAATCTGGCGGATTTTGCGCATCGTCTGGGCGTTCATTCAGGGTCCTTCAATCGCATCCGTATGGACGCCGCGTGCGCCGCCAATCCCTCGACATCGGCAATTGCCGCGCCGGCCGGGCCGATCGCTGCCAGCCCCTGCGGCCCGCAATCGAGAAACGTCGTCCGCTTCATGAAATCGACGACCGACAGCCCCGAAGCAAAGCGCGCGCGCCGCCCCGTTGGCAATACGTGGTTTGGCCCGGCGAGATAATCGCCCGCCGCCTCTGGCGTGTGGCGGCCGAGGAACACCGAACCGGCGTGGCGCATCCGCGCAAACAGCGCGTTCGGATCATCGATCATCAGCTCGACATGCTCGGCCGCCAGCGCATCGAGCAGCGGCAGCGCGGCATCGAGATCGGGCACGGTGATGATGACGCCGAAATCCTGCCAGCTGGCGCGTGCCACCTTTGCCGTCGCGAGGCTCTCCAGTTGGCGTTCGACCGCCGCCGCCACCGCATCGGCCTCGGCGGCGCTTGTCGTCAGCAGGATCGATTGCGCCACCGGGTCATGCTCGGCCTGAGCGAGCAGATCGGCGGCGATCCAGTCGGGGTTGGACTTGCCGTCGGACACGATCACGACTTCGGACGGCCCGGCGATCATGTCGATGCCGACGATGCCATAAAGCTGGCGCTTCGCCTCGGCCACCCAGGCGTTGCCGGGGCCGGTGATGACATCGACCCGCGGCACCCGCGCCGTGCCCAGCGCCAGCGCCGCCACCGCTTGCGCGCCGCCGATGCGGAAGACACGGGTGACGCCCGCCAGCCGCGCCGCCGCCAGCACCAGCGGGTTGGCGGTGCCGCCCGGCGTCGGCGTCACCATCACCAGTCGCTCGACCCCGGCGACCACCGCCGGGATGGCGTTCATCAGCACCGACGAAGGATAGGCGGCGCGCCCCCCCGGCACATATAGCCCGGCCGCTTCCACCGCGCTCCAGCGCACGCCGGTGCGCACCCCGGCGGCGTCGGTCGCGTCGTTGTCGGTGGGCCGCTGGCGCAGGTGAAAAGCGCGGATGCGCGTCGCGGCAAGATCGAGCGCGGCGCGCAAGTCAGGCGCGAGCCCGGCGACTGCGGCGTCGAGTTCGGCGAGCGGAATTTCCCAGCCGGCGGCATCAAGATCGACGCCATCGAATTTCGCGGTCAGTTCGGCGACCGCGACATCGCCGCGCGCGCGCACATCGGCGATGATCCGCGCGACATCGGCCGAAACATCGGCATCGCTGTCGCGCCGGGCATCGACCAGCGCCGCGAACGCCGCCACGAACCCTGCGTCGCGCGCGTCAAGCCGCTGCGACATCGTTCCGGTCTTTCAGGGGCTTTTCCACCAGGGCACGAATGGCATCGACCAGCGGCACCACCGCCGGATGCGTCTTGAACGCCGCGCGGTTGACGATCAGCCGCGACGACACCTGGGCGATGACCTCGGTTTCAATGAGGCCGTTTTCCGCCAGCGTCTTGCCCGTCGACACCAGGTCGACGATGCGCCCGGCGAGGCCACAGATCGGCGCCAGCTCCATCGCGCCGTTCAGCTTGATGACCTCGGCCTGGATGCCCAGGCCTGCGAAATGCCGGCGGGTGATGCCCGGATATTTGGTGGCGACGCGAACATGGCTGAGCGTGCGGATATCCTCCACCAGCGCGGCCGGCTGCGCGACCGACAGCCGGCAATGGCCGATGCCGAGGTCGACAGGCGCATAAAGCTCCGAAAACGCGAACTCCATCAGCACGTCGTTGCCGGCAATGCCGATCTCCGCCGCGCCGAACGCCACGAACGTCGCTGCATCAAACGACCGCACCCGGATGATCCGCACCGCCGGGTTGCTGGTTTCGAACATCAGCTTGCGCGAATTGTCGTCCGAAAAATCCGGTTCCGGCACGATGCCGACGCGCGCCAGCAACGGCAGCGCTTCCTTTAGAATACGGCCCTTGGGCAGGGCGAGGGTCAATGGCTTAGACATGGTGGCCGCGATTAGCGCGCGCAGCGCCGAAAAGCCATGCCGTGCGTCACGATGCGGCGCAGACTGGCTGCTGCTATCCGGCTGGGCGTGTCCAGATGTTGCGATATGCACCAAAAGCTTGGCAAACGCGGAGCGTACGACAGCTTTGCGCCCCAATGCCGGTTATTGCGGCTCGTCCGCCGATCGGGTGAAAGCGGACAAGGTTACCAATTGGCCTAGATTGCCGGGTCTGGTACATTGCTGCCGTCGCGTCATCGTCTCAGAAACGGCAGGCTTTGTAAAAAGCCGACCTGCGACTGGCCCAGTTTCGCTCTGTCCACCGAACATCATCCGCAAATGCTGGAGCGGCACGTCCCAAGATACGAACACCGAACCATTGTTGCGCACGCCATTGAGCAAAAACATGGAAGGAATTGTTGAAGTTAGGTCATCCATTTCGGGGAAAGCGCTTATCCAGACCGGGGCGAATGATGCGGCAGTTCCGAAGCCGGTCCGCAAGAACGGCTGGAAGTTCGCCGAGGAATAGCGTCGCGGCCAATCGGAAGCCAAGATCGCTATGACGGGTGGAGACCCCATTGGACAACGTCCCGCTGGCAATGGCAATCTTGACGAAGTCCAGGTCGTCGAGGAAGCTTCCTCCTCGCAGTTCGATATTCCGATCGATCCATCGGCTGTCGTCGCCACTCCGTCGATAGTTGTCGGCGGTAATGCTCCCAGCACTTAACGGAATCGGTCTATAATTGTCGGCGGTAATGAACCCACTTAACAGGTAGTCCAGATAGCCAGAGGATTCGAGGTCATTTTTTCGTTCGAAGTGAGTTGCCGTCCACTCCCAGACGTTGCCGAGCATGTCGGCGAGGCCAAGCGCGTTGGTGCGGCTCTCGACTCCGGCGGAACCAAGGGGGTGGAAGCTTCTGTGGTGGGTCTCCCCGGCGGGCCAGAGGCTCCGGTCATATTCGGGGAAGGGTGACCCAAAGGCCCCCATGTCCCAGACGGATGTCGGCACAAGACCGATCTGTAGTGCCTCGCCGCGGAACGTGTTGCGATCATACCAGGTGGCGAACAGTTCCGCTTGGCGATAACTGACGCAGACGACAGGCTTGTCATCGTCCGCGAAATCTCTGTCTTTCCAAGGCTCGAACCCGCTTCGCCACCGGCCCGCCGATCCTTCCTGAACAAAATTCTGGCCCTCGGGCGTCGCGGCACCCGTGGCAGCGACGAAGCTGCGATACATGGCGTTGGTCACCGGGGTCTTGCCGATGAGCCAAGCCATGTCCCGCGACGCTCTGGCCGGTATCAGGACGAAAGGATGGCCGGGATAGGGCTCGACTTCCCATTGCACCCACTCGGCCGGCGCCAGAGACAGATAAAATTCTCCCTTCTGCCTGCCAATCATGGTGGGGATCGGTACCTGTTGCGCCGGAATGGCCTTGTTGTGGCTGCGGGCTTGTTCCACGAGCCAACTCATGATGTCTGTCGTGTTGATTGCGCCGTCGCGGTCCTTGTCGGCATCTTCGAAGCGTGCGCCGATTGCCTCACAGAACGCGTGCGTCAGGAAGCCACCGCGAAGGCCGTCGATCTCACGGGTCCGTTCGAGACGGTCACTGGCGACGATCGCAAGATAGGAGTTGGAGTCGTCCGAAGGTGCGCCGAGCAGGTCGCGAACCGGTTCGCCGTTCTCGGCTTTCCATTGCGTGCCAAAAGCGGCGCCGGCGTGACAGCAATCCAAGATCAGCAGCTTGTGGCGTGCTTTGCAAAACCGCATCGTTTTCGAGAGCGTCTCGGCGAGAAGTGCAGTTCGCAGTGGCCGGGCGATGTCCGTGCCATCAAGCATAAGCATCAGGCTGGCGCCATCTACGACGCCATGTCCGGAAAAATAGAGTGCGAACGTGTCGCCCGGCCCGCACTGATCCGCGATGTCCGATAATGCGCGATCGATCTCGTGCGGATCCGAGGTGTCTTTTAGAATGTGGGTCTCAAAACCGCAGCGCGGGTCCGAAAGAGCCGCAGCCATCCGCTCGGCGTCCAACTTTCCAAACTTTAGCGCGTTCGGACCTTGCGGACCGTTCGATCCGATCAGAACGGCGCGCCTGGTCACGGTTCTTCGCCGCCGAGTGTGATCTCCATTCCGAAAATACCTTTGATATTGGTAGCCTCGGACTTTACCTCGGGCACGAGGCCAACGGCCTTGTCGACCCAGTGAAGAATCGGTTCCCCATCCGCGTTCCTGATGACGGTGCCGTCTCTGGTTTCGACGGGCACCAGCATACGGTCGCGAATGACGGGATCGCGGCGGGCGATCCGCCGGATGACCTCCTTAAGCACTGGCGTCAGCGCCGCAATGACGGCAGTCGAAGCCAAAATGAGGGTAACCGGCTCTTTCTGGCGATTTTCCTGGGTCGCGGGATCATCGACCAGCGCGATCGGCACTTCCTGCTTCGTCTCGCGCAACATGTCGGCAACGCTGATCTCATTGTCTATTAGGAACTTCTCCAATTCCGGAGAGATAAAGAGATACGTTCCATCAAGCGTTTCCATTGCCAAGACCCCAATGCTCCCCTTCTCGATACCATGTTACCAGTTGGGACGGAACCTTTCCCAAGATGAGATTGGGTGAATAAGCGGAGATCACCATATTGCTAACCGAATGATCAAGGGGGTGCGGCCCTTGCGCGGGACGCGAACTCTTGTGCAAGGCACAGGCTCAAGTTCCGCTGGCGCCTCGTTTGGCTGCACCGCTACAACCGGCCTATGTCCGCTTCTGGCAGGAGCGGTCGTTGTAGAGCTAATTGGCGTACTACCGCGATTGGGTCGATTGCTGCCGTTGCTGAGTGGCGGACCGGACGGCAGCTTTCCGCCGCTCGCCGTCCGGAACTTGGCATTCAGCAACCGGCCCAAAACACGCTATCGCAGCTAGCCCGGGTCGTTCGGGCTGCTCTCTTTTCGCAGCGCCTCACCCCCGCAGCAACTTCACGATTGCCGAAAAATCCTGGGCCCCGCCGCCGTTGTTGGCGAACAATTGGTACAGCGCCTCCGCCGCGGCGCCCATCGGCACGCTGGCGCCGGCCGTCGTCGCGGCGGCGACGGCGAGTTTCAGATCCTTGAGCATCAGTTGCGAAGCAAACCCGCCCTGATAGTCGCGGTTGGCCGGCGAGGTCGGCACCGGGCCGGGGACGGGGCAATAGCTCGTCATCGACCAGCTTTGCCCGCTGGCCTTTGACGAGATGTCGAAGAAGGTCTGGGCATCGAGGCCGAGCTTTTCGGCGAGGACAAAGGCCTCCGCAGTGGCAACCATGGTGGCGCCGAGGATCATGTTGTTGCAGATCTTGGCGGCCTGGCCCATGCCGGCGCCGCCGGCGTGGATGACCGCCTTGCCCATCTTCTCGAGGATCGGACGCGCCGTTTCGAACGCCGCCTCGGGGCCGCCGACCATGAACGTCAGCGTGCCGGCATCGGCGGCCGCGGTGCCGCCCGAAACCGGCGCATCGACCATGGCGAGGCCGCGCGCCGCCGCCGCTTCGCCGACCGATTTCGCCGTGGCGACGTCGATCGTCGAACAATCGATCAATATAGCGTGCGGGCTGGCGGCGGCGAACAGCACGCCTTCATAGGCGGCGCGGACGAATTCGCCGGCGGGCAGCATGGTGACGATGGCATCGGCGCCGGTCGCCGCCTCCCCGCCCGTGTCTGTGCCGGTGCAGCCCTGCGCCACAGCCTTGGCCAGCGCCGCGTCAGACACGTCGAAGGCACGGACGGCGTGCCCGGCCTTGACGAGGTTGGCCGCCATGCCGCCACCCATGTTGCCGACACCGATGAACGCGATTGTCGCCATGCTGATCTTCCTTACCCTGCCTGTCATCCCGGCGCAGGCCGGGACCCATAAACCACCGGCTGCCGATACAATTTGCGCGCTCTAACCCATGCGCGAGTGGTTCATGCGCCCCGGCCTTCGCCGGGGTGACGGTTATTTCCCAGTCCAGTTCCCCGGTCGCTTGGCGATGAACGCCGCCATGCCTTCCTTTTGATCCGCCGAACCGAACAGCCCGTGGAACAGCCGCCGTTCAAAACGCACCCCCGCCGACAGCGGCATTTCGAACGCCGCATCCACCTGCTCCTTGACCGCCAGCACCGCCAGCGGCGCCATCGCGGCGATGGCGGCGGCGGTTTTCAACGCTTCGGCCACCAGATCCGCCGCCGGCACGACGCGCGCCACCAGGCCGGATCGTTCGGCCTCGGCGGCGTCCATCATCCTGCCAGTCAGGCACATTTCCATGGCCTTGGCCTTGCCGATGGCGCGCACCAGCCGCTGTGATCCGCCCATGCCCGGCGTCACCGCCAGATTGATCTCGGGCTGGCCGAATTTGGCATTGTCGCCGGCGATGATGAAATCCGCCATCATCGCCAGCTCGCAGCCGCCGCCAAGGGCAAAGCCGTTGACCGCAGCGATGAACGGCTTGCGGGTGCCGGTCACCCGCTCATAGCCCGCGAAGAAATTGCTGCCGTACATGTCGGCGAAGGACTGTTCGGACATTTCCTTGATGTCGGCGCCGGCGGCAAAGGCCTTGTCGCTGCCGGTCAGCACCAGGCAGCGCTGCGCCGGGTCGGCATCATAGGCAGCGAATGCCGCAATCAGGTCGGCGAGCGTCTGCGAATTCAGCGCATTGAGCGCCTGCGGCCGGTTGAGCCGCACCAGCGTGACGGCGTCATGCGGTTCGATGAGGAGGGTTTCATAGGTCATGCGGCGATTTTCCCGTCAATGCTGGCCTGGCCCGACAAGGTCCCAGGGGTTGCCATATAGATCGTCGAACACCGCAACCTTGCCATAGGGTTCGCGGCGTGGATTTTCGCGAAAGACGATGCCGTTGGCGAGCATCCGGGCATGATCGACATCGAAATCCTCGCTGTGCAGAAAAAACGCGACCCGGCCGCCGGCAGCCCGGCCGACGGCTGCCGCCTGTTCGTCCGACGCGGCGCGCGCCAGCAACAGGCCGCTGCCACCACCCGGCGGCGTGACGCGGACCCAGCGCTTGCCGCCGCCGAGATCGGTATCCTCGGCAAGGTCGAAACCCAGCTGGCCGGTGAAGAACGCGATGGCTTCGTCATATTCGCGGACCAGCAGCGTCGTGGCGTGCAGTTGCATCACCCCATCGTCGGAATGACGAACGCGCTGCCCGTATCCCCCACTCCGCCGTCGGGCCAGCGGCCGGTCATCGTCTTGCGCTTGGTCCAGAACTGCACGCCCTCCATGCCGTGCTGGCCGATGTCGCCGAACGACGACCGCTTCCAGCCGCCAAAGCTGTGATACGCCACCGGCACCGGCAGCGGCACGTTGATGCCGACCATGCCGACATTGACGCGCGCGGCGAATTCGCGCGCGGCATGGCCGTTCCTGGTGAAAATGGCGACGCCATTGCCGTACTGGTGCTCGCTCGGCAGGCGCAGCGCCTCTTCGAAATCGGCGGCGCGGACGATCTGCAGCACCGGGCCGAAGATCTCCTCGCGATAGCTCTGCATCTCCGGCTTCACATGGTCGAACAGCGTCGGCCCGACGAAAAACCCGCCTTCATGGCCCTGCAGCGTGAAACCGCGGCCATCGACGACCAGTTCGGCGCCTTCATCGACGCCCATCTGGATGTAGTTTTCGATCTTGGCCTTGTGCGCCGCCGTCACCACCGGGCCGTAATCCGCCTCGGGATCGGTCGACACGCCGATGCGCAGCGCGGCGATGGCAGGCAGCAGCTTTGCCCGCAGCCGCTCCGCCGTATCCTCCCCCACCGGCACCACCACTGGCAGCGCCATGCAGCGTTCGCCGGCCGAGCCGAACGCCGCCCCCGCCAGGTCGCGCACGACCGCGTCGAGATCGGCGTCGGGCATGATGATGCCATGGTTCTTGGCGCCGCCCATCGCCTGCACGCGCTTGTTGTTGGCGGTGCCGCGGCTGTAGATATACTGCGCGATATCCGACGATCCGACGAAGCTGACCGCGGCAATCGCCGGGTGATCGAGGATCGCGTCGACCATTTCCTTGTCACCGTTGACGACACCGAACACGCCATCGGGCAGCCCCGCCGCCTTGAACAGTTCGCCCAGCCGCACCGGCACGCTGGGGTCGCGCTCCGATGGTTTCAGGATGAAGGCGTTGCCGGTGGCGATGGCGACGCCGGCCATCCACATGGGGATCATCGCCGGAAAATTGAACGGCGTGATGCCGGCGCCGATGCCCACTGGCTGGCGCATCGACCAGACATCGATGCCGGGGCCGGCGCCATGGGTGAATTCCCCCTTCAGCACATGCGGGATGCCGCAGCAGAATTCGATGACCTCCAGCCCGCGCTGGATATCGCCCCTGGCATCGGCGACGACCTTGCCGTGTTCGGATGCCAGCAGCCGGGCGAGATCGTCGATCTCCGCCTCCACCAGTTCCTTGAACTTGAACATCACCCGGGCGCGGCGCTGCGGGTTGGTCGCCGCCCAGGCCGGCTGCGCGGCGCGCGCGGCGGCGACAGCGGTTTCCAGCGTCGCGGCGGTGCCCAACCGCACCTGCGCCTGCACGGTTCCGGCATTGGGATCATAGACATCGCTGGTGCGGGCGCCGTCGGATGCCGACTGGCCGCCGATATAATGGTCGATGATACGCATGGTCTGGGCCTTTGTTCGGACTTTGCCCGTCGCCTTAGACCCCTGTTCGCCGCCGTTCCACCTGCGACTTTGCAACAGGTGGCGGCAAAATCGCAGCCTCGGCCGGCGTTCTCAGGCACACGCCATGCGGGCGCAATCGGCGGCGCCGGTCTCCACCTGGATCGTCGCATGGCCGATGCCGAAGCGATGCTCGAGATCATGCGCCAGATCGGCCAGCGCCGCGTCGCCGGGGTGGCCATCGGGCATCACCAGATGCGCGGTCAGCGCCGTATCGGTTGTGCCCATCGCCCAGATATGCAGGTCGTGGACCGTCGCGACGCCGGGCCGCGCCTTCAGGAACGCCGCCACATCACCCGAATCGATGCCATCGGGCACCGCGTCGAGCGCCATCGCCACCGATTCGCGCAGCAGCCCCCAGGTGCCGCGCAGGATGATGGCGACCACGATCAGGCTGAGCGCTGGATCGATCCAATATTGCCCGGTTTTGAGGATCAGGAAGCCGGAAACCACCACCGCCGCCGAAATGCCGGCATCGGCGAGCATGTGCAGATAGGCGCCGCGAATGTTGACATCGCCGCCCTTGCCGCGCGCAAACAGCCACGCCGTGACCCCGTTGACCACGATGCCGCCCGCCGCGACCGCCATCACCAGCACGCCCGGCACCGGCTGCGGCGCCAGCAGCCGCTGGAACGCCTCGGCAGCGATGGCGCCGCACGCCAGCACCAGCAGCACGCCATTGGCCAGCGCGGCGAGGATGCCCGACCGCTTCAGGCCATAGGTGAAACGCGCGCTGGGGGCGCGGCCGGCGAGCCGCAGCCCACCCCAGGCGAGGGCGAGGCCAAGCACGTCCGACAGGTTGTGGCCGGCGTCAGCCAGCAGCGCCATCGAGCCGGTGGCGAGGCCGGCCGCCGCCTCGATCGCGACATAGGCGAGGTTGATGGTGATGCCGATGGCGAAGGCGCGGCCAAAGCCGCTGGCGGGCGGGGCGTGGTGGTGGTGGTCGTGGTGTTTGTGGCCGGACATGGGGGGTGTTCTAGCATGATGGCGGCGATGTGACAGGGCAGCCGGCGGCGAAGCCGCCGAGTCTGCGGAAGGATTTCAGGTGAAGGGGTTGCGGGCAGAGCCCGCGCGTCGGACGGGTTCGGCCGATGGTATCGGCCGCCCCGCCGGCCGGCCTTGCGCGAGTTTGGCTGCAAGCTGCGCTTGCCGCTCCAGCCGCGCAGCGGCTGGAGCGGGCGAAGGGATTCGAACCCTCGACTTCAACCTTGGCAAGGTTGCGCTCTACCCCTGAGCTACGCCCGCTCGACCGCTGGTTCGACTGGCGAACCTCGTGGCGAGGGGCGCGGTTAGCACCGGGTGCGGCGGCGATGCAAGCACTATCCGGCAAATCGGCGTAAAAACCCCGGCGAACCGTCGCAAAAACCGCCATTCCTACCCTGCCGCGACAATCGCGGGCTTGGCCCGGGCTTGGCAAAATCGTAACCACGCCCCCATATGGCCGCAACGCCAGACTAAAGGGATCGCACCTTGGCCAGCCTCGCCACCGCCGCCACCGAAAAAGCCAGCATCGAGGCGTTCCGCCGCGACGTCATCGATGCGTCGAAGGATGCGCTGGTGCTGGTCGATTTCTGGGCGGAATGGTGCGGGCCGTGCAAGACGCTGACGCCGCTGCTCGAACGCGTCGTCGCCGCCCATGCCCCGCGCGTGAAGCTCGTCAAGATCGACGTCGACAAGAACCAGACGCTCGCCAGCCAGTTCCGCATCCAGTCGATCCCGACGGTCTATGCCTTCCTCGCCGGCCAGCCGGTCGATGGTTTCCAGGGCGCGCTTGGCGAACGCGAGCTCAAGGCGTTCATCGATCGCCTGCTCGCCGGCGCGCCGCTGCCCGCCGAAGCAGCCGATGCCGAGGCCGAAATCGCCGCCATGGTCGAAGCCGCCGATGGCGCCATGGCCGCCGGCGCGCATGACGATGCCGCCGCGATGCTCGGCGCGCTGGTGCAGGAGCTTCCCGAACGCGAAAACCTTGCCGGCAAATACGCCCTCGCCCTGCTCGCCGGCGGCAAGACCGACGCTGCCGCCGCTGTTCTGACCGCCGTGCCGGCGGATTCAAAGGACGCCGATGTGGTAAAGGCGCGTGCCGCCGTGGCGCTTGCCGCCGAGGCCGTACCTGTCGATGACCTCGCCGGGCTGATCGCCGATGTCGCGGCACACCCCGATGACCATGCCAAGCGCTTCGAACTTGCCGGTGCGCTGCTCGCCCGCGGCGATCGCGACGCCTCGGCGGAGGCGCTGCTGGCGATCATCGCCGCCGATCGCGGCTGGAACGACGGCGCCGCGCGCACGACCCTGCTCAAGATGTTCGAAGCCACCGGCCTCGACGACGCCTGGAGCATCCGCAC
>JBBQKM010000051.1:0-11740 GCA_038326915.1 Sphingomonadales bacterium | reverse complement strand
CGGTCGCGCCCGGCGGTCAGCACGCGATGGCCGTCACGCTGCAGGCGGCGGACCAGCGCGCCGCCGACCATGCCGCGGTGCCCGGCAACCCAGATCGTCTTGCCCGCCAGGTCGAACATCAGCGCGCCCGTTTCGCCTCGGCCCAATCGGCGGCGACCATTTCGCGCACCAGGTCTTCCATCGTCGAGGTGTGGACCCAGCCGAGCTTGTCCTTGGCCTTGGTCGGATCGCCGAGCAGCAGATCGACCTCGGTCGGGCGGAAATAGCGCGGATCGACGGCGACCAGCACATCGCCGGTGCGGGTGCAGCGGCCGGTTTCATCGACGCCTTCGCCCTGCCATTCGAGCGTGCGGCCGGTTTCGGCAAAGGCCAGCTCGACAAAGCGCTTCACCGTTGTCGTGGTGCCGGTGGCGAGCACCCAATCCTCGGCGGTGTCGTGCTGGACGATGCGCCACATGCCCTCGACATAGTCCTTGGCATGGCCCCAGTCGCGCTTGGCATCAAGATTGCCGAGGTAGAGCTTGGCCTGCGTGCCTTCGGCGATCGCGGCAACGGCGCGGGTGATCTTGCGGGTGACGAAGGTTTCGCCGCGCAGCGGGCTTTCATGGTTGAACAGGATGCCGTTCGACGCATGGATGCCATAGGCTTCGCGGTAGTTGACCGTGATCCAATAGGCGTACAGCTTGGCGGCGGCATAGGGCGAGCGCGGGTAGAACGGCGTCGTTTCGCGCTGCGGCACTTCCTGGACAAGGCCGTAAAGCTCGGATGTCGAGGCCTGGTAGAAGCGCGTCGTCTTTTCGAGCCCGAGGATGCGGATCGCCTCGAGCAGCCGCAGCGTGCCGATGCCATCGGCATTGGCGGTGTATTCGGGGGTTTCAAAGCTGACCTGGACATGGCTTTGCGCCGCGAGATTGTAGATCTCGTCGGGGCGGGTTTCCTGGACGAGGCGGATCAGGTTGGTCGCGTCGGTCAGGTCGCCATGATGCAGGCGGAAATTGGTATGGCCCTCGTGCGGGTCCTTGTAGAGATGGTCGATACGGCCGGTGTTGAACGATGAAGAGCGGCGCTTGACGCCATGCACTTCATAGCCCTTTTCGAGCAGCAATTCCGAGAGATAGGCGCCGTCCTGGCCGGTAACGCCGGTGATAAGGGCAACTTTCGACATGGAACTCCGCGAGAAAGACGAGCGCATGGCCCAGTGTTGCAGCGCGTTTAAGCGGCAAAAGGGGAAATGGCCAGCGCCGCGGCCTTAGCGTGGCAGCTTTCGCAGCAGCGGGATCAGCAGCACGACGGTGAAGCCCGCCGCCAGCAGCACTTCGGGGATGCCGGCACCGCGGGCGATGGCAGCACCGATCGCCAGCACCGCCGCGACCTGGAAGCCGGCGTTGACGATGTTGTTGGCAGCGATCGCCCGGGCTCGCGCCGCCGGGTTGGTGGCGGTCTGCAGCACGCCATACAGCGGCACCGAGAAGATGCCGCCGGCAACCGCGAGCACGGCCAGGTCGGCAAGCACGCGCCAGCCCGACGGCCGCCCGAGGAACGTCGCGACATCGTCGGCGGCACCACCAAGGCTGCGTTCGGCGAACAGCAGGTCGACGCCCGCCAGCGCCATGACAAGGCCGGCCCAAGGCGACAATCGCGACGAGATGCGCCCGCCGAGCAGCCGGCTGACCCCTGCCGACCCGATCGCGACGCCCACCGAAAAGGCGGCAAGGAACAGCGTCGCCACGCCTTCGCTGCCGCCCATATCGTTTTTTGCCAGCGGCACGAACTGGCTCGTATAGACGGCGCCCAGCGCCCAGAACCAGCTGATGCAGATGGTGGCGATGCGCAGTTCGGTGTTGGCAAATGCTTCCCCGAGCGCCCGGCGCGATGCGGTCAGCGGGTTCCAGTCGATTGCGATGCGGCTCGCTGCGGGCGCCGCCGGGATGAAGCGCGCCGCGAGCCAGCCCGCCACGGCAACGCCGATCGCCACCGGCCCGGCAACGCCTGCCGGAAGCAGCCCGCCGGCGATCTGGCCGAGCAGGATGGCAACGAACGTCGCGCCTTCGACCAGACCAGTGCCGAGCAACAGCTCGCCCGCGGCGAGGTGCTGCGGCAGGATGGCATATTTGATTGGGCCGAATACGGTCGAATGCACGCCCATCAGGAAGATGACCGCGAGCGCCAGCGATTCCGATTCGAGCGCCAGTGCTGCCGCGCCGAGCGCCATGAAGGCGATTTCGGCGATCTTCACCCAGCGCGCGATCGCCGCCTTGTCGCGGGCATCGGCGATTTCGCCGGCGATGCCCGAAAACAGCAGGAACGGCACGATGAACACGCCGGTTGCCACCGTCGCCAGCGTGGCGGCGCCAACCGGATCGTTGCTGCGCAGGTGAAAGGCGACGAGGAAAATGAACGCCGTCTTGAACAGATTGTCGTTGAAGGCGCCGAGGAACTGGGTGACGAACAACGGGCCGAAACGGCGGGCGGTGAGCAGGCTGAACATCGTGGCCATCTTTCCCGATTGCTTGGCCCGCGTCCACCGGGCTGCAAGGGGCCGCCAATTTTCGCGGTGACTCGCCGCCGTAACCGACCCGGGTTACACTGGCCTGAAATTGTGAGGGGAACACGGCAATGGCTCAGGAATTGATGGACATGATTGCCCGCAAGGGCGGTGCCGACAGCATCGCCGCGATGGCGGCAAAGGTCGGCATGTCGCCCGATCAGGCGCAAAGCGCCGTTGCCGCGCTGGTTCCGGCGCTGGCCGGCGGCATGGCCAAGCAGGCGCAGGCCGGCAACGGCTCGATGATTGATCAACTGTCGGGCATGGCCGCGGCCTTTACCGGTTCGGCAGCGAGCGATCAGGCGGTCAGCCAAGGCACCGACATTCTCGGCCAGGTCTTCGGCGGCCAGGCACAAAGCGCTGCGGTGGCTGAGGGCGTTGCCGCCAAGACCGGCATCGACATCGGCTCGCTGTCGGCGCTGATGCCGATGGTGGCGACGATGGCGGCCAGTGCGCTAGGCAACGGCACCGGCACGGTTGCGGCGCCCGCTGGCGGTGGCGGCCTTGGCGGCATGCTCGGCAGTTTGTTCGGCGGCGGATCAGCGTCGGGCGGTGGCGCTGCCGGGGCGTTGATGGCGATGATCGACACCAACAAGGATGGCAATCCGCTCGACGAGATCATGGGCTTCCTCAAGCGCTGAGCGCTGGCGCCGACGCCCCCAAAGCCTTAGATGGAGGGTCCGGCGTATCTCGCGGCCGGGCAGGAGCAGAACTACGCCATGGTCCGTTCGCGGCGCACAGATGATTGGGGATTTCCGCGCTGGCGGCCCTACGGCAGCGGCAATGCCGCCGTCGAAGTTCGGCTGTGCGACCGCCACGGCTGCACCAATGCCGGCGACCGACCGGCGCCGAAGGCGCCGAATCGCCCCGAACGCTGGTATTTCTGCGAACGCCATGCCGCCGAGTACAACGCCAACTGGGATTATTTCGCCGGGCTGACGCCGGAGGAAGCCGCCGCGCGCGAAGCCAGCGAACAGGCCGAAACCACCTATCGCAAGGCGCAGCACTGGGAATGGGGCGGCCCCGGCGACGGCACCCGCAGCCGTGCGGAGCTCGATGCGCTCGCCGTGCTCGGCTGCGACCCCGATGCCGACATGATCGTCATCAAGGCGGCGTGGCGGACTGCGGCCAAGGAAAGCCATCCCGATGTCGCCGGCAAGGATGCGAAGGCGGCGGAGCGGTTCCGCGCCGTGCAGGCGGCGTGGCAGGTGCTCAGCGACGCCGATCTGGCGCGGGCGGTGGCGAAGTAGGCGACTAGACCGGGGTCTTAGCCCCGGGCGCGCCGTCGCAGGTCAGGCCGCGTTGGCGGCGCGGGCTTCGACAACTTCGGCGACATCATTGGGAACCAGCGCCTGAAGCGCCGACCGGTGATAGTCGCGCTGCGCCGTCAGCCTCGCGGCCTGTTCGGGATCGTTGTGCGCCTGGGTAACCGCCGTCACCAGCGCGGCATGGGCGGCGCGGTGGAACGCGATTTTCTTGTTGAGCGACCGTTCCACCCATGACGGGGTCAGCTTCACGATCGGGTAGAGAAACACCACGGCCGTCGTCACCGCGAAAAATGCCATCAGGCCATTGATGGTGGTCGATCCAGACATGCCAATCCTTTGATTTACTGACGCCTGCGCGCACACGTTGCGCGCGTGCACCTGCGCCATATGTGCGGACCGGGCAAGTCACTTCAGCCCGCCAACGCGTCGCGGGACGCAATGTCGCAGCAAAACCGGGTCCGACGGCCGGTGCGCGACGCTACCGCGCCACCGACCAGCGTGGCGCCTCCTGCGTCTCCGCCTTGCGGGTCTGGCGGTCGTAAAGGCACAGCATCGTGGCGCGGGCGTTGTTCATATGCGCCGGGCGCCAGCGGCCGGTGACCAGCAACGCTGTCTTGCCGGCATTGTCGCTGAACAGGATCGGCGTGCCGGCGATGGCGGCGTTATTGAGATCCGCTGCCTTCAGGCACGCGCGCGTCGCCTGGGCCATGGATTTTTCCCACGCCGCATTGCTGGCGGCGAGTGCCGGGCTGGCGAACGCGATCGCAATCGGGGCGGCAACAGCAAGGCAACGGCGCATCATTTGGTCCAATGAAAAGGGCGGCCGTGCTTTCGCAGGGCCGCCCTTTCCGCAGTCTGAATGACGACTACAGCGAGGTCAGGTTGACCGCCGCCTGCTTGCCACGACGATCTTCTTCGAGCTCGAAGGAGACGCGCTGGCCTTCGTTGAGGTTCGACATGCCGGCGCGTTCGACGGCCGAAATGTGGACAAAGGCATCGGGGCCGCCGTCTTCACGCTGAATGAAGCCGAAACCCTTTTGTCCGTTGAAGAACTTCACCGTGCCTTCGACGCGCTGGCCATTGGTGGCCGGCGCGGCGTCGCGGTCGCGGCCGAAGCCGCCGCTTGCCGGACGCGGCGGACGATCGCCGAAGCCGCCTTCACGCTCACGCGGCGGGGCGCGATCGGTGACCGGCAGCGGCTCGCCGTCGATGACCAGGTCGGTGGCCGAGACGCGGCCGTTACGCTCCGTCAGGGTGAATTCCATCGGCTGGCCATCGGCCAGGCCGGTCAGGCCAGCAGCTTCGACTGCAGAGATATGGACGAAAACGTCTTCGCCGCCGTCATCGCGGACGACAAAGCCAAAGCCCTTTTGGCCATTGAAGAACTTGACGACGCCCTTGGCAGTGCCGAGCACCACGCCGGGACCCATGTCGCGCGGGGGGCGCGGGCCACCAAAGCCACCGCCACCGGGACGGCCGCCAAAGCCACCGCCACCGCCGGCGCCACCGCCGCCGAAACGGCTGCCGCCGCCGCCGCCGAAGCGATCACCGCCGCCGCCGCCGTAACCGCCGCCGCCGCCACCGCCGAAACGATCGCCGCCGCCGCCGCCGCCGTAGCCGCCGCCTTCAAACTGGTCGAACCCGCGCTCGCGCTTGTCGAAACCACCACCACGCCCGGAACCACGTCCGCGTCGATCAAAGCTCATTTTATGTCCAAGTCTTCCAATAGTCAGTACGAGTGGGCTCGTCGGCGGCGATGCGGTGTAGTCCAAAGCGTCGAAACCGAAATTGCTCCACTCCTGACGCTACAGGAAAAACCCCGAGTCGGCGAGGGGTTATTCACAGGCGCGCGCGCCGGCGTCGCGCGCTCAACTGCGCCGGGTAACCACGCTGGCAATTCCGCCGGCAATCAGCGCGGCGGCGACGGCGGCGAGGCCATAGGCGAGGCTGTGTTCCTGCGCCATCACATAGATCCAGCGTTCGAACCCCGATTTGCCGATGCTGATCGGTGTCGTGGAGCTAGCGATCACCCGGCCCTTGCGGATCAGGTGGATTTCGGCGGCATAATCGCCGACCGGCACCGCCGCCGGAATTGCGATGCGCGCCCGGTAGAGCACGTTGCGGGTGACGCTGACGCCGCCGGCGATTTCGGTGAACAGCCCGTTTTTCTGCTTCTGCGCGATGAGGCCGGACTCGAATGCCCGGGTTTCGGCTTCGCTGGCGCCGCTGGCCGGGGCGAGTTGCAGGTTGCGGATGCCGATTTCATAGATGGCGGTGGTGCGATCATCGGCAAGATCGTCGATCGGCCGCGTCGTCGCCACGGCGTAAAAGCCCGGCACGCTTTCGAATCGCACCGCATCGGTGTTGATCCAGATGCCTGCCACCCGATCCTTGCGGCGCACGGTCACCGATTGCGTCGGGCCGCGCACGACGATGGCGATATCGGGCGGCACATCGGGTACGGCACCGGCCGGATACTGGATCGCGCCGAACACCAGCAGGTCGGCGCCCTTGAAGGTCGTGTTGATGTCGATGCGGCCCTGGCTGATATCGGTGATCAGGGTCGTCGGGGCAGCGCCCGCCAACATCGGCCACAGCAGCAGGGGCAGCAGGCGCTTCATTGGCCATACAATGTGTAGAGCGCCGTCGGCCGCACGGTCAGGCCCCACAGCAGCCGCGCCGCCACCGCCAGCACGATCAGCGCCAGCGCCAGCCGCAGTTTTTCGGGCCGCAGTTTCTGCGCCGCGCGCACGCCCAGCTGCGCACCGGCCACGCCGCCCGCCAGCAGCAGCAACGCCAGCACGATATCGACCGATTTCGACGAGGTGGCGTGGAGCAACGTCGTCGCCGCGGTGACAAAGATGATCTGGAAGAGCGACGTGCCGACAACGGCGCTCGCCGACATGCCGAGCAGATAGATCATCGCCGGCACCATGATGAACCCGCCGCCGACCCCCATGATGACCGTCAACACGCCCACCGCAGCACCGAGCAGCAGTGGCGCCAGCGGCGAGATATACAGCCCGGATTTGTAGAAGCGCGTCCGCCCCGGCAGCGCCGCGATCCACGGCACATGGCGGCGCAGCCGCATCGGCGGCCTCGCGCCGCCCGCCGCGACGGCGCGCGCCAACCGCAGCGCCGCGACCGATTCCTGCAGCATCAGCAGTCCGATGCCGCCCAGGAACACGACATAGATGATGTTGATGGTGACATCGATCTGGCCGATCTTTTGCAGGGCACGAAAGATCACCTGGCCGATGCCGGCGCCGATAATGCCGCCCGCCACCATCACGCCGCCCATTTTCAGATCGACCTGGCCGCGCCGCCAATAGGCCAGCGCGCCCGATACGCTCGATCCGGTGATCTGCGTTGCCGACGAGGCCACGGCGACCGCCGGCGGGATGCCGTAAAAGATCAGCAGCGGCGTCGTCAGGAAACCGCCGCCGACGCCGAACATGCCCGACAGAAAGCCGACTCCACCCCCGAGCAGGATGATGACGAGCGCGTTGACCGACATTTCGGCGATGGGGAGATAGAGATCCATCGCCGCCAGCCATAGCCGGGCCGGGGGGCGCCCGTCACCCGGTCAATTGGGGGCAGGCCGCGCCATCATTTCGGCGCAGCGGCCTTTTTCGCGTCCTGCAGCTTCTTGAAATAGGTCCAGCTGGTTTCGTTGGGGCGCTTGTCGTCGGCCGGCGGCGGCGCGGTATAGGCCGGATAGGTCGCGGCGATCTCGTCGCTTATGACCTTGGGCAGCCCGGCGATGCCGTCGGGGAGGGTCTGGCCGACGGCGTTGAACACCAGCAGGCCGCCCCGCCCGGTCATTTCCATGAATGGCAGCCAGGGCGACATCCGCACCCAGGCGATCGACGGGTTGGCGCGGGGGCGGCTCGCGTCGGTCAGATCGGCCTCGTCGACGACGAAGTCGAAGATTTCCATCGAATGATACTGGTTGCCGACAAAGGCCTGGTAATCGCCGGCCATCGGGTTGGTGTACCACAGCGGAATCACCGCCGGCATGAAGACGCGGCCGTTCTGGATGCGCGCATTGAGGCTGAACGGCTTGCCGTCGGTGCCGACCGGAAACTGCGGTGCGCGCATGTTGACCGGATCGTTGGCGACATGCACGACATCGACTGTCTTTTGTGTCCAGGGGTTCTGCCACTGGCGCAGGATCGCGCCGGTCTTGGGGTCGGTGTAGAACATCAGTTCGCGGCTGACCTGGCGGAAGCCAGTGCCGCGCACCGGGTCGGTGACGGTGACGCACTGGCGGATGTTCATGCCCTGCAAATCGAACAGATGCCTGTCGGGCTCACCCTCGACGCGCGAATAGACCTCGCCGACCCAGTGATAGACGACCGCCTCACCATCCTTGGTCGAGCACTGCACCTTGCGATAGGCGGTGATCGCGTCGCCGGGCTTGGCAAGGTCGAGCCGCCTGGGCGCTGCAACCGCCGGGCCTGCGATTCCCAGCGCCAGCCCGACGAGCAGCAGCGGCTTCATCATGTCGCAAGTCCCTTTTCGTTGACATCGCAATTTGTCCGGACAAATTAGGCGACGTCAAGAGGGAGTGGCCCATGCGCCGCGGTGTCATCGAAGTCGGTCCACAACGCTATCGCGAGAGCTATGGCCGCTATTTCGAAGAATTCACCGTCGGCGACGTCTATGAACACCGCCCGGGGCGGACGATCACCGAAGCCGACAATGTCTGGTTCACGTTGCTGACGATGAACCAGCATCCGTCGCATTTCGATCATGTCTATGCCGCCAAGACCGAATTCAAGCGGCCGCTGGTCGCGTCGCCGCTGACCGTGGCAATTCTGGTCGGGATGAGCGTATCGGATGTCAGCCAGAAGGCGGTCGCCAACCTCGGCTGGAAGGAAATCCGCATGACAGCACCGGTGTTCGCCGGCGATACGCTGTACGCCGAAACCGAAGTCATCGAAAAACGCGAATCGAACTCGCGCCCCGAACAGGGGCTGGTGACGGTCAAGACCATCGGCCGCAACCAGGACGGTGTCGTTGTCTGCGACTTCCTGCGTACCATGCTGATCTGGAAACAGGGTTTCGGCCCGGGCGACGAGTAGGAACGATGGCCACAGCCTATCAGCAGACCCGCCATGTCGATGCGGCGTTCGAAGCGCAATTGCTCGATTCGATCGACAAATGGATCGATCGCGAACTGCGCCCCGTCGTCATGGCGCATGATCACGGCGACATCTGGCCGGCAACGATCGTCGACCAGATGGTCGATCTCGGCCTGTTCGGCGCGACCATCGGCGAGGAATATGGCGGGCTCGGCCTGCCGGCGACGACCTATGCCAAGATCGTCGCGCGGATCAGCAGCTTCTGGATGGCGCCGACCGGCATCTTCAACAGCCATCTGATCATGGCGCTGGCGATCGAAAAATTCGGCACGCCGGCGCAAAAGGCCAAGTGGCTGCCCAAAATGGCGCGCGGGGAGATCCGCGGCGGCCTGGCGCTGACCGAACCCGACGCCGGCACCGACCTGCAGGCGCTGCGCATGACCGCCCGCCGCGATGGCGATGACTATATCGTCAATGGCACCAAGACCTGGATTTCCAACGGGCTGAAGGGCCATGCCTTTGCGCTGCTGGTGAAAACCGATCCGCACGCCGATCCGCGCTACCAGGGTATGAGCCTGTTCATCGCCGACAAGGGTCTGCCGGGCTTTCGCACCGGCAAGAAGATCGAAAAGCTCGGCTACAAGGCGATCGATTCGGCCGAACTGATTTTCGAGGATTGCCGCATTCCCGCCGACCAGTTGATCGGCGGCATCGAGGGCCAGGGCTTTTTCCAGGCGACGGGCGGCCTTGAGCTTGGCCGCATCAACGTCGCGGCGCGCGGTGTCGGGCTGGCGGACGGCGCGCTGCGGCTTGCCACCGACTATGCCCAGCAGCGCCACACGATGGGCAAGCCGATTGCCGAGCACCAGGCCATCCAGCTGAAGATCGGCGAAATGGTCACCCGCGCCCGCGCCGCACGGCTGCTGACGCTCGATGCCGCCGAAGCCTATGATCGCGGCGAACGCGTCGACATGGAAGCCGGCATGGCAAAATTCTTCGCCAGCGAGGCGGCGGTGAAAAACGCCGAGGAGGCGATGCGCATCTTCGGCGGCTACAGCTATTCGAAGGAATATGACATCGAACGCTATTACCGCGACGCCATGCTGATGTGCATCGGCGAAGGCACCAACGAGATGCAGCGCATCATCATCTCGCGGCAGTGGGTGAAGCGGAACCCCGCCTGATGCACCTGCCCCTGACCGGCACGCGGATCCTCAGCGTCGAACAATATGGCGCCGGCCCCTATGGCACGATGTTCCTCGCGCAGCTGGGCGCCGAGGTCATCAAGATCGAGCCGCCGCAGGGGGGGGATTCGTCGCGCGCCACGGGGCCGTTTTTCCTGGGGGCCGACGACAGCCTGTTCTACCAGACCTTCAACCTCAACAAACGCTCGCTGACCCTCGATCTCAAATCGCCGGCGGGGCAGGACATATTGCACCGGCTGGTGCGGACCGCCGACGCCGTCACCAACAATGCCCGCGGCGACCAGGCGGCGGTGCTCGGCATCGACCATGCCGCGCTGGGCGCCACCAACCCGGCCATCGTCTGCGTCCACGCCTCGGCCTATGGCCGCGACAATGAACGCGCCGCCTGGCCGGGCTATGATTATCTGATGCAGGCCGAAGCCGGCTTCCTGAGCGTCACCGGCGAGCCCGATGCGCCGCCGACGCGTTTCGGGCTTTCGATGGTCGACTATATTACCGGCACCATGCTGGCGACGGCAACGCTGGCCGGCATCATCGATGCGCGCGCCACGGGGCAGGGCCGCGATCTCGATATCAGCCTGCTCGATGCAGCGCTGCACCAGACCAGCTATCCGGCGCTCTGGTATCTCAACAAGGGCCATGACATCGGCCGCACGTCGCGGTCGGCGCATCCGGCGGTGGTGCCGTCGCAGCTGATCCGCACCGCCGATGGCTGGCTGTTCGTCATGGCGCAGCTGCCCAAATTCTGGGCGCGTTTTGCCGATGAACTCGGGCTCGGCGCGTTGAAGGACGATCCGCGCTTTCGCACCAACCCCGATCGCCACGCCAATCGCGAAGCGCTGGTGGCACTGATCGAGGCGGTGACGACGCTGCAGCCGACGGAGCATTGGGTGGCGCTGCTTGGCGGCAAGGTGCCGATTGCCGCGGTCAACAGCCTCGCCGAAGCGCTCGACAGCCCGTGGATGGCGGCGAACGGCATGGTCACCGAAGTGCCGCACAGCACCGGCCCGATGCGAATCCTTGCCAACCCGATCCGCATCGATGGCGCCCGCCTGCCCAATCGCGCCGCCCCGGCGCTGGGCGCGGATACCGCCGATATCCTCGCTGAAATCGGCATCGACGCCGAAGCCACGGCGGCGCTGAAGGCCGCCGGCACGATCTGATGGGCAAGCTCGACGGCATCCGCGTCGTCGACCTGTCGCAATTCCTGCCCGGGCCGATGCTGACCGTGATGATGGCCGACCAGGGCGCCACCGTCATCAAGGTCGAGCCACCGGCCGGCGACCCGGCGCGCCACCAGGGGCCGTTCGAGGCCGGGCACAGCGTCTGGTTCCGCAACCTCAACCGCGGCAAGGCGGCGGTCACGCTCGACCTGAAATCACCCGCCGGCGTCGCGGCGCTGTGGGCGCTGATCGCCGACGCCGATGTGCTGGTGGAAGGCTTTCGCCCCGGCGTCATGGCGCGACTGGGCTTTGGCTATGCGGCCGTCGCGGCGCGCCATCCCGGTATCGTCTATTGTTCGATCTCGGCGTTCGGCCAGACGGGTGCGATGGCCGATCATCCGGCGCACGACATGGGCGTCTGGGCCGAATCGGGGCTGCTGGCGCTCAACGACGGCCCCGATGGCACGCCGGT